>JBAQLX010000259.1:0-1563 GCA_049302315.1 Desulfosporosinus sp. | reverse complement strand
GAGGCAAAGGCCTAACCAGAACGAACCTCACGGTTCCATTTTGCCATAGTCACCAACAAAATTCACGAAAATCTTTCGCGTCGACATCGGACCACAAAGCGACAACATGTTGAACGTCTTCTTTTCCCCCTTTCTTTCTTTTTCTGGTGGTTACACCGAAGGCATTATTCTTATGAAGTTGGCTATTAACTTTCTTAACTAACTCTGGAATTTCACTGACAGGGTAAAAATTCTGTTTTGTTGTATCTTTTCCGTAAGCGCGGATCTCAATTAATCCTTCAGTTTTACCAAATAAACACTGCAAGAACTCAGTTGTAGATACTACCGAGGTATTATTTAATTCTCCCACTAACGCCATAGCTAAGTCTCCCTCCTTGTAAATCCTCTGGTTGACGACGCCAACCACCTGGTAAGGCATTACCACCTTTGTCTAACCAGATTTGTAATTGGTCTGGGTCGACACGTAACTGCCTTCCCATTCGAATAACCGGAAGAATTCCTTCACGTGCCATGGCGTATGCTCGATCCTCGGCGACATTTAAGATGTCAGCTACTTCACAGATCCTCATAAGCTTTCTAATCATTTGCGAGCACCTCCTTAATGTTTGATCAAATTCTGACATAAAGAAGGTGCTTTACATAGGAATTAGAAATGAATAATCCTAATTCTGGAGTTTAACTATTTCGAGGCGGGCGACCGCCTTTATCTGGTGCTCTTAAAGTCAATTGAATTCTTGAAGCGGTTTTATTAATAGCTTTCATAAAAGTATCATTATTAGATTCCATTTCTAATATTTCTGCAATTTGACTACAATTTTTGCCAAGAACTTGATAGTATACCAGCCATCTAAAGTGTTCATTACTTCTTTTTTGGGGCATTTTATAGAAATCCTGTTTTGCTAAGTATTCGCGAGTCCTTTTTTCATAAGCTATTTTATACTTATCGAAAAGACAATCCACACACTCTTCAAATACTTTCCAAGGTTGTCTGCGCGGATCCCAGCCATAGTTCATATGGGGTCGTTTTTTTGAATTATCGGTCCCCTCAAAGCTTTCAGGATCATTGACATTGATAGGGAATGATGAACTCCCACTATTACCTGTTGTTGCCATTAGCTGATTAATTAACAAGTCAGTACTTAGTCGGAAAATGAATGGAAAATTGGCTTGAAAAGAACTCTCGGCTTCATCTACATAATTGACCGCATCACTTAATTCCATTCCCCCAAAAATATTTTCGTCAAATGTAATTAGACCATAAAGGTATCCAAAGCCTATATTTATAAATCTTTTATCCTCGTAAAATACGTCGATTAGATTGTATTTTTTTACCCAGTCAAATAACTTGTGACGCAAAATACAAATGACATCTCTATCAATTACTTGATAAGGAGATGTCAACACTTGTAGTTGTAAATTCTTTATGTCTGGTTCATTAACACTACAATGTAACTTGTGACCATTTGACAGTTGCATCCAAATCCACTATAATTAATGTAGGGAAAGAGGCAGATGTCCCTGCTGTTTTGGTGATTTTGACTTTGTAATATAGTTTTTTACAAC
>JBAQLX010000258.1:0-4006 GCA_049302315.1 Desulfosporosinus sp. | reverse complement strand
AGATATATATGTTCTGAAAAAGGCACACCAAGCGGCTGTAACCGTTGAACTGGGCTTTCTTTCAAACCTTGAAGAAGAACAGTTACTGGCAACACCAGAATATCAGGAAAAGCTGGCTATTGCCATTTATCAGGGTTTAAGTGTTTATTTTAGTAAACAGACGGAAGGAACTAAAAGTGCAATGTAAGAGGTGTTTACAATGCGGGATATTGATAAATATTAGGTTATAGGGGTTGTGAGAATAGCCCATACTGTGGTAAGATAACTTAAATTTAATAGTTCCATGTTCAGTATTAGCAGTAGGAAGATAGCTTTGTACGGCAAAGCTATATGTAGGATGGTGGCCGTAGGGTTCCTTTGGGTGCTTTACGAAGGACTCGTCCAGGATAAGTAGGATTGCAGGATGGGGGCGATTAAAAGTCAAGGCACCCTCAGTTCAGGGTGTCTTTTTTGGGTGTATCAGTAAAGTATAATTTTCAGGTACCCAGTACTTGTTTTCCATGGATAAAGTTTAAGATCTTTACCATGCCCACGAAGTATAGCAATTAGGCATGGATATTGATAATGTAGTATGGTTGAAGGGGGCAGAAAAAATGATTATTATTTTGAAAATGGGTGCAACGGTAGAACAGATTGAAGAGATTTCCACACGGTTGACTGAGGAGGGTTTCAAAGTACATCTTTCCCAAGGAGTGGAGAAAACGATAATGGGGGTTATTGGGGATCGCTCGCGAATTAAAGCCCTTGATTTAGTAGCGTTGCCTTGGGTAGAAAAAGTCGTACCTATTTCGGCGCCGTATAAATTGGTCAGCCGGGAGTTTCACGCTGCGGATAGTATTATTCGGGTTGGGGGACAAGAAATAGGGGGCAGCAGGATTCATGTGATGGCAGGTCCTTGTGCTGTCGAAAGTAAAGAGCAGATCATGGAAACAGCGCATGCTGTGCGCGAGGCGGGTGCGACCTTTTTGCGTGGGGGCGCCTATAAACCCCGTACTTCTCCCTATTCCTTCCAAGGATTAGAGGAAGAGGGATTGCGCTATTTGGCGGAGGCGCGTGAGCAAACGGGGCTTTTGGTGATCACAGAAGTTATTGATGCGCAGGATGTCTCTCTGGTGGCCGATTATGCGGATATTCTCCAAATCGGCGCTCGGAACATGCAGAATTTTGTCCTTCTCAAGGAAGTTGCCAAGTGTGGGAAACCAGTACTGCTCAAAAGAGGACCTTCAGCAACCTTGGAAGAATGGATGATGGCTGCTGAGTATATTCTGGATGGAGGAAACTACCAGGTGATGTTCTGCGAGCGGGGCATACGTACTTTCGAAAGTTATACACGGAATACTCTCGATCTAAGTATGGTCCCTGCTCTGCACGCCCTTTCACACTTACCAGTCATTGTTGACCCAAGTCACGGAACCGGGAAATGGCAATTTATCCATCCCATGGCGAAAGCAGCTCTGGCTGCCGGAGCAGATGGCTTGATCGTTGAGGTTCATCCCCATCCGGAAAAGGCGGTTTCAGACGGTAAACAGTCTTTAACACCGGAAAAATTCCAAATAATGATGGCTGATTTGGCGAGGCTCGCTACCGCACTCGATCGTCAATTGGGGGAAGTGAGTTTGTGATAGAAGGTCCGGAAGAAATTTTGACCCCAGGATGGTCAGGCCGACGTATTCCGAAGGCTTGCATCCTTGGTTTAGGACTGATTGGCGGGTCTTGGGCAGGAGCATTACACCTTTCCGGATGGGAGGTTTTTGCGGTTGACCCGGAAAAGACTAGTATTGATGAAGCCATGTGCCGGGGCTGGGTGCAGGCAGGTTGGACTGAAATGCCACAGTTTCTGGAGGTTGATTTGGTTGTTTTAGCTCTTCCCCTTCAGGCTTTGGCAAAAGGGTATGATCAATTGGTTGGCAGGATTCCTAAGGGGACAATCGTTACCGATGTAGGAAGCATAAAGACGGAAATTTGCCAACAATCGCTAATCAATGCTCAAATGGGTTCTGTGGACTTTTATTTTGTGGGTGGTCATCCAATGACAGGTTCGGAACGGTCCGGGTTTGGAGTATCAGATCCCAATCTGTTTCGTGGTTATCCCTATGTCTTAACCCCTGTGGCTGATTGTCCTCAACAAGTGGTTGAGAAGCTTGTAGAAGTTGTCCAAGGGTTTGGAGCATTAGTCGTGTTTCGAGAGCCAATAGTTCACGATGTTGAAGTGGCAATGGTTAGTCATATCCCCCATTTGTTAGCGGTGGCGCTAACTTTAGCTGCGCAGGATGCTTCCCAGGGGGGGGGAGCAGCCTTAGAGTTAGCCGGACGGAGTTTTCGAGAATTAACGCGAATTGCAGATAGTTCTCCCGGAATGTGGAAGGAAATTATGGTGAGGAATTCCGATGCAATTCTTGGTGGGCTTGCCCTTTGGGAACAGAGAATAAAGGAATTAAAGGAGTGTCTTCAGCAGGGAGACGGAGAGGCTATTGCCGAAGCATTTCGAAAGGCTCATGTGGTTCGGGGATGCATTACTTAAGTAGTTAGAAACGTTTTATCCGTTGAATCGACGACGGAGGGAGGTAATACTTATGCGAGGCGTGTTTATGAAGCCGATTTCCGGAGTGGAAGGAGAAGTCGTAGTTCCTGGCGATAAATCCATTTCTCATAGGGCAGCGCTCTTGGGTGGGATGGCTCATGGAGAAACCCATGTTTCCAATTTTTTATTAGGCCAGGACTGTTTAAGTACGCTTCGTTGTTTAAATCAACTGGGAGTCCCATCGGAGAGACAGGGGACCGAGGTTTGGATTCGCGGCGAGGGGATGGAAGCCTGGACGGAGCCGACGGATGTCCTGGATGCCGGTAATTCGGGGACGACGCTGAGGCTTATGCTTGGAGCGTTGGCCGGCAGCCAATTTGTCGTCACATTGACCGGGGATGAGTCCCTTCGCTCTCGTCCGATGCGGCGGGTCACCGACCCTCTCAAACAGATGGGAGCCCAGATTATGGGTCGTTTTGGGGGCAATTTAGCTCCTTTGACCATGCGTGGGGGTCACTTGCATGGGCAAACCATTCGAACCTCGGTACCCTCGGCCCAGGTCAAATCGGCTATTATCTTGGCGGGATTGAGAGCGAGCGGAGAAACGAGAGTTGAGGAACCGGCTCTTTCCAGGGATCATACTGAACGAATGCTCAGGGGGTTCGGAGTTGAGGTGCAAAGCGGGAAGACTGTGGTTAGGGTGCGCGGGGGAGCTCGCTTAACCGGTCGGGATGTTTCTGTACCGGGTGATATTTCATCGGCTGCTTTCTTCCTCGTCTTGGGGAGTTTGGCAGGACGTGGAGAGATTATTCTGCCCAATATTGGGGTAAACCCGACTCGTACCGGGATAGTGGACGTTCTTGGAGCCATGGGCGCGGATATCGAGTTGATCGATGCCTCGGAAATCTGTGGTGAGCCTAGGGCAACACTCCGTGTTCGCTCCGCCAAGCTTCAAGGCATTGAAATTGGAGGGGACATGATTCCACGACTGATTGATGAAATCCCCATTCTGGCGGTGGCCGCAAGCCTTGCCGAAGGGGAAACCGTCATTCGGGATGCCGCGGAACTGAGGGTCAAGGAAACCGACCGTATCCGTACAGTGGCTGAGGGATTAAATGCCCTGGGGGCAAAGGTCGAGGAACTTCCCGATGGGTTGCGGATTCAAGGTCAGCCTTCATTACGCGGCGGTCAGGTGAGCAGCCTGGGAGATCATCGGTTGGCCATGGCGTGGGCAATCGCCGGGATACTATCAAAGGAAGGGGTCAGCGTGGAAGACATGGCCGCAGCGGATGTATCGTATCCTGACTTTTTGGCCGTGCTCAAGAAGGTAGCTCGATGAGCGCTCATACAATAAAAGGACCGAGGCTGTAGCCTCGGTTTTAAAAAAAACGTCTCTAAAGACCTAACAGCTCTTTGAGGATACGGGATTTGGCCCGGCTCACCAGGATCTCGCTGCGTTCATGGTCATCGACCACTATGGAGTAT
>JBAQLX010000257.1:0-3522 GCA_049302315.1 Desulfosporosinus sp. | reverse complement strand
CCAGGTTCCAAGCCGAACTGCGGAAAAAATGAAGAAAGGTGACGTAGAACTTGGGATCAAGGTTCAACTCCCTAATGATTGAGGTTATTCCTAAGCTATCTCCTCGTACAATGAAACCCATTATAGCTATCACGAACCAATTAAACGCATGACTACGGGAAAAACAGCCTCTAAAACTCATAAGTGCTTTATCTAAAAATACTATCAATACGATTCACCGCCAGTAAATAAAATTTTCCAGCTCAT
This sequence comes from Desulfosporosinus sp., assembly GCA_049302315.1. Taxonomy (GTDB): domain Bacteria; phylum Bacillota; class Desulfitobacteriia; order Desulfitobacteriales; family Desulfitobacteriaceae; genus Desulfosporosinus. The sequence goes on along the minus strand of JBAQLX010000257.1, from coordinate 3,276 downwards.
CGTATCATGAGAAATTTTGGCTGTCCAGTCGTAAATAGGTCATTCTATTCGATTATACGTCTAATCCTGATATTAACGTGTAATATCGCTGTTTATCCAAGTATTTTGATATATTTTAAAAATGTACAAGTTCTTAGTTCTCTTGCACTCTTTTAAAAATTCACGGGATTCCTTCGAGATTGTTTAACTGTGTTTTACCGATATAGCGTGGATTTTTATGGACGATTTCTATAGTAGAACTTTTGACTGTCAAGTATATGTCATCTGTGCTCTGTTTGTTCTAGATTCAAGAAAATCTAACATTCCTTCAATTAGTCTGGTAACCTGGCAAGATCTTTTTTGTTGCAGACAACTACTAAAATATCCCTTTCATCAACGACTGCATTTGCCCCTGGCGCAATCACAATTTGATCTGCGCTTTTTTTGATCGCCACCACATTAATACCGTAAACTGCTCGTAAATTTAATTCGCCAAGTGTTTTATTAACAAACCGGGCTGCGGCAATTATCTCAAAAATGCTGTAATCTAGTGACAATTCAATAAAATCCATGACATTTGTTCTGATTAAGTTATTAGCTAGGCGAATCCCCATATCTTGTTCCGGATAAACTATTTTATCTGCGCCAATTTTCTCCAATACTTTTCCATGTAGGTCGGATTGAGCCTTAGTTACCACATAGGGAATTCCCATTTCTTTTAGCATCATGGTAATTAGGATATTTGCTTCGAGATCATCCCCGATCGCTACTATAGCGACATCAAAATTTCGCACCCCTAAAGCCCGCAACGTATCTTCATCTAACGCATCGGCCTGTACCGCTTGGGTCACATTCTGCATTATGAGCTGAACGGCATGTTCGTTCTTATCCATCGCTAAGACATCATGGCCTAATGTATTGAGAGTTTGGGCGACACTCGTTCCGAATCGTCCTAAGCCAATAACTACAAATTGTTTGCGCACTAATTACTCCTCCTAACCAATCAAGATTCGTTCATCCGGATATTTAATGTGGGCTGCTTGTTTATTTTTTTTCTGGGAAAGTACAAATGCCACAGTCAACGGCCCCACCCGCCCAATGAACATCGTTAAAATAATCGCCATTTTACCAACATTGGAAAGAGTGGGCATGAGTCCTAAAGAAAGACCCACCGTCCCAAAAGCGGACGTTACTTCGAAAAACACGGTTAGTAAATCTACCTTTTCAGTGAATGAAAGTATCGATATCATTAAGAAAATTAAAATTGCGGCTGAAGACGCAATTGCCCAAGCTTTCTGAATAACATCCTTAGGTATGGTCCGTCCCTCTAAGACAATATGAGGTTCACTGCGATAGGTACTCAACACAGATAAAACTATCGAAATAAATGTCGTAGTTTTAATTCCGCCGCCCGTTCCCCCGGGGGAAGCTCCAATAAACATGAGCATAATTATGGAGAGTAACGTTGGGTCATACATACCAGCTAGATCGATGGTGTTAAAGCCTGCCGTCCGAGAAGAAACCGATTGGAAGAAGGCTGCCAGAACCTTTGTTCCTAAAGGGAGTGGCCCTAAGGTCTTCGGATTTGTAAATTCCATGAGGAAAATAACCACTGCCCCAAATAAGATCAGGACTCCGGTAACCTGGAGGACTAATTTCGTATGAAGTCTAAACTTTTTCGGGTGTGCCAGTAGATCCGCCAAAACAATAAAGCCTAATCCCCCGCAAATAATCAAAAGCATCATGGTAATATTAATAACGGGATCTCCGACGAAAGCAGTAAGACTGGAAAAATTGCCGAGGAGATCAAAACCTGCATTATTAAAAGCTGAAACAGAATGAAAAATACCATAATAAAGCGCTTTACTCCAACCAAAATCTGAATGCCAGCGCAAGGTTAGAATGAGGGCGCCAATCGCTTCAATAGCAAATGATATTTGTAGGACAGACTTAGTTAATCGAACGATCCCTTCGACTGAAACCTGGTTTAGCGCCTCTTGCAATAATAACCGTTCCTTAAAGGTAATTCTCTTTCCTAAAATCATGGCAAACAAGGTGGCAAAGGTCATAAAACCCAGTCCGCCCACTTGAATCAACAAAAGAATGACCAATTGCCCAAAGAACGTAAAGGTCGTCGCTGTATCCACAACCACTAACCCTGTAACACAAACAGCCGAGGTTGCTGTAAAGGCAGCATTCAAGAAAGGTAAGCCCAATCCATCCAGAGTTGCTTGAGGTAAGGTCAGTAATAACGCCCCAAACAGAATAACTGCAGCAAATCCCAAAACTAAAACTCGAGATGGAGTCATCATTTTCCCTAATGTGTTCAATTCCTTTCCTCCAACTACCTCTCCCTCATATTAAGAACATGCCTAAACTAATAATCTCAAATTATAAAATGACGAGAAATGAAACACTTAAAATTAACCCTTGAATTAAGAAGTTAAGCATGTTTATCCTCCTAAGTCTTCCCATATATTAAATTAATCATCAAAAACTTTTGGAGATTTGCTTGATTAATCCTTCGGAGACCTATAACCCTAGTGCAGACTTATTATAAAGATTATTAAAGATTATTGACAAATCGATTTATTAGTTCTGCGCCGTGCTTAATCGTTCAGCTTCTGCTAATGTAAGGGCCTGTCTTGCTTGCTCTGCTAATTTGATCCTGTTGATAGCCATAGCTGCTAAACCAACAAAGGCTTCCAATAAACGAATACGTTCCGGGTCAAATTGCGCTTCAGATTCGTTAAAACAAATACCTAAAACCCCTTGTGCTCCCTGCTCTGCGCTTAGAGGCAAATAGAGAGCTGCAGCGGCACCTAATGTTTCCGTTCCTCTGCCGGCTTTCTGTCCTTTTTCAAATACCCAGGTGGCAACAGCCAGTTCGCTTTCATTTAAGAAATCATCCGATCCTGAATCTTTCATTAGTACCAATTTAGCATTTTCATTTGGTAAAAGCAAAATAACTCGACCCTCCAAGGTACTCGCAACTTTACTTACAATACTTTCCAACACAGTATCCAGTTTATCCACTGCCGCTATATCTTTGCTTAGAGCATATAAGGACGAAACCCTGCTCTCCCGCTGCCGTGAATAGTAAATCTGGTTTTTTAAGCGAGCAGATAGAGTTCCCGTAATTAGGCCCACGAGTATAAAGATCGTAAAGCTAACACTACAATGTAACTTGTGACCATTTGACAGTTGCATCCAAATCCACTATAATTAATGTAGGGAAAGAGGCAGATGTCCCTGCTGTTTTGGTGATTTTGACTTTGTAATATAGTTTTTTACAAC
>JBAQLX010000256.1:0-2170 GCA_049302315.1 Desulfosporosinus sp. | reverse complement strand
ATATATAGCAGTAATGGCTTATAACGAATCCACCCTATACAGGCATTGTAAAAGCGAGTGGTAATCTGTTCGGTATCAGCTTTGATGAACTTTAAGTTGATGGGAAGAACACCTTCTAAAAGGTGATTATAGGTAGAAAACCCGTCATGGAAAGTGTAGCACGGCACGCGCAAAACTTTTCGCTCGCTGAGGCAAGTACTTAAAAAAGTATCCTCACCTCTAGCTCCCGGCGGATTGTAAAACGGAAAAATACGGCGAGGATCGGTAAGGTTAATACACAGATTAGCGCCTGAGATAAATTTGGCATGGTTTGTTTCCTGTACTTCCAGAGCCTCCTCACTCGTCAAGATCTTAGTGTCCGCATAGGTTACCCCACCGTTATTCATAATAGTTTTCAAAGTATCCCAGTTAATGATGTCATTGCTGATCGCTTCAATAAAAGTACGGAAATTCGTTTCGGTCATGGTGTCATTAAATTCCATATAGGGAATCGGCGAGATATAGCCACAGTGATGTCCGTGGGTGATATCCGCTTGCGGGATATATTCAAGATGATCTAACAGAACATGCTGGCCTCCCCATAAGGCAGTGTTCCGCGTATTCGTCACAGCCATCGGGTATTCATCGTCGTCCAGAAAAATCAGACAATCCATTTTCTGCTTTATTGCGTTATAGAGCACAGCGTTACGCTTGCCTGCATATCCCCTGCCAAAGATCAGACGTTCTTCATTAAGATTAATGACGTTTTCTCGAATTAAATAGTCAATTTCTTCTTTTCTGGCGCTGCTTCCAATAAATCTGCTGCTTTCAATCTGCTTGACCAGTTCGGGGTGGATATTGGTATAATCTGTTTTTCTGGTTTTATGATACGAAAGATCATAGGCGACAAAAAGATTTAAACTGATTTTTTTATTTTCCACCAAACCGGATTCCATCCAGTTATGTATCGTGGTTCTCAGCACCTTTTGAAAACTCTTTCTCCCAGTCGCAAAACCGATTCCAACTTTAATATTTTCTCCCTTAGTCATTTAATCACTCCCACGTTCTGGAACATCTCAGGTAATTAAAATAACATTAAACTCTCATTTGATAATTAGAGCTTACCATATAACTAATGTAATTTCAATATATAATTAACGCATTTTCAGCGTATGATTAATGCATTTACGACATATAATATAATTAAACAATAATTATTTTTCACAAAAAATTAATAATTTAAATGATATATTCCTATTATAATGTGGTATACTCAATGAGTCGTTAACGATATGCTGACAAAAAAATTACATAGGGGTGAATGCTAATGTCAGAATTCAATCTATTGACTAATACCGATTGGCGTATATTAAATGTGATACGCGAAAAAGGGGAAGTTGATCGTGCTTATATAATAAAGGAAACAGGCGCCACTTTGGCAACTGTTTCCTCAAGTATTAACCGTCTGCTCGGAAATAAAGATGATTTAAAGACTGCCTTTATAACGAAAAAGGAAATGCCTAAAAAGGAAACCAAAGCCGGTCCTGCCCCGATCTTGTATAGTGTTATCCCAGATGTCGGATATTTCCTGGGTATTTCCGTGGGACTGTCTGACACAAGGTTAGCGCTTATAGATTTTGATTTTCAGGTTGTTGAATTAAAGTCTAAATGTGGAGAAGAATTCTGCTTTGAAACGGGAACAACTATGAGTACGGTTGTCAATAATGTTAGACAACTATTGATCAACCTTAGGGAGCGAAGACCGGAAATGGTCCAAAAGTTGCTTGGAATTGGATTTGCCTGTGAAGGTGCAGTCGATTGCGTGAATAAAGTTGCGAGATATTCTCCGGTTATGCCTTTCATCAAGGAACTAAATATTATAGAAATCTTAGGACCCAGTGAAATGGATTATATAGAACATAATAATTTGTCCTTGGCTATGGACAACATTCCGAATTGTATCGCCATGGCTGAACTCCATGTGGGGAACCTGTTGAAGTCAAATAGTAAGGCGGATAAGCATGACAAAGCTGATTCTGAAAATAAGAATTATCGGGCAAGAAATGAGAAGCACATCGTTTGCTTAAATATTGAATCTGAGATTTCTGTATCCCTCATTCTGGATGGCAAAATTTATCGGGGAATGTCCAACTATTCGGGTAGTATTTGGAATTTCTTTGTTGATGTAGAC
>JBAQLX010000255.1:0-1630 GCA_049302315.1 Desulfosporosinus sp. | reverse complement strand
ATAACGGGATGAGTTGGTCAAAGCCCGGTTCGTCAGGATTAGCGAACATTAGGACACTTTTCTTAAACCAGGAAGATGAGAATTGGATAATTCGTAGGGAGCTTGAGTTTAAGCTGATATCCTCACCGAGGGCGAAGTGCGCCTAGTTCATGGAAAATAATGGTACGTACAAGCGCACAGGTCGAAAAGATTCATTTCCAGATCAGACATCGGTATTACAAAACTCTTTATTAGTAACCAAACTCATAATCCAGGAAGGGCTAAACGATAGCGGGCTCGCGTGGAGTGAGACTGTTTTTGATTTATTGGATAATGTTTTAAAGTATTTAGAGCAAGGTTCCTTGGACTGGTTAATATCATTCAAAGAGGTCGCTCGGTATTCTGAAGCTGGAACTTTGTCTAAACTATTGGAGACTAGGATATAACTGTACGTTACATTTAGTTTTTTAGGGCAGGGGCACATTATATAACTTCTAGAGATTCATTATGGTCTAAGCATATAAAAAACATCAATTAGTCGAAAAAGAAAGTATCTTTCAGAATAGCATATCAATAATTATGAATCTCATGTTGTACTGAATCGTCTGCCGAGCGTCCTTCACTTCCTAATGCCCCCTAGTGCTTGATGTACATATCTGGGCGTTCGCCAGCCGGGGTGTCTGTCTTGGCGGAACAGGTAAGTATGAGTATACGAAGAATGGTATCGCCAGCGTGGTTGTGACACAGTTAGGAACGGGAACTGACCAGTGGAAATAAAAGACAATTAACACTCTGAATTTGAGCTTCTTTATCAAGAAAGGACAATGAAGTGGCTAGCAATAATCAAAAGGATATTGAATGGGCTGAAGCTAAAAAGAAATGCAGATTGAACGAAGAAACTGTGAAAATGGCTAAAGAAATGGGATTGAACCCAAGGAGCCTTATCAAAAATATCCCAAACAAAAGTGAACAGTGGAAGGCTCCAGTGAGTATTTGGATTCAGAAGATGTATCAAAAACGTCAAGAAAAGGCGCTAAAGAAAAAAGCCCGAAATGAGAAGTCGACGGAAACTTGTTAACAAGTTTCCCCGCACCTCGCCTCCGAACTGTGTTCTCAATAGGGACGTCCCTACATATCTGTGCGTAGCCCGCCGATGTGGCTGTCTTGGCAAACAAATTGAATATTTGATGGGGTTTGGTCAATGGGGTATTGCCAGGACGACGTTCAGGGCGTTCTGGCTTCTATTGTCTTTTCGTTGATTATTTCTACTATCTTGGGAGGAATTGTAGGAAATTTGTGGAATGTTAAAGAGAGCTCTACTGGGCTTCGAAAGCACGACTCACCATAGAGGGATGAGGAGTATAATTTTACGAACTCTTTAAATAAATATCTAAAGTGAATATTTGTGACACAGTTATTACCGCTTGTTGCCGTAAAGCCCCTAGCTTCAGCTATGGGGATATAAGGCAAATCCAAAGATCTCATTGTATTATATACGCTACTGTGGGATAATATTTGTATGGCTATAAAATATAAATCAAACAACAACATTGTCTACTCATGCAAGTATCATGTGGTCTGGTGTCCTAAATATCGTCGGAAAGTCTTGGTTGGAAAAGTTGAAGCACGTTTAAAGGAATTGATACAAGAA
>JBAQLX010000254.1:0-3210 GCA_049302315.1 Desulfosporosinus sp. | reverse complement strand
ATTTCCCCCGTCATGGCAAGTTTTGCATCTACCATGATACCGGTAATCAAAGAAGTAAATGCTGTAAATAGGGCGATTCCCGCTGACGGCCCATCCTTGGGAACTGCTCCGGAAGGTACATGAACATGTAAGTCTTTATCTTTAAACTGAATGGCATTCACCGGTAGCCGAGATTTCAGAAGACTTAATGCAATCCTTGCAGATTCCTTCATAACATCTCCTAACTGACCTGTTAAGATGATCTGATCTTTTCCAGGCATTTCTGTTGCCTCAATAAACAGAATTTCGCCCCCCACCGGCGTCCACGCTAATCCGGTGACAACGCCCGGCGGATTAATTACCTGAGCCATGTCATGCCTTGACATTTTTCTGCCAAGGATCTCCTCCAAGGCATCCACTTCAACCATATAGGGTTTTGCTATGGTTCCAAGTACAATCTTTTCCACGAGATTTCTTGCAATGGCGGCCAATTGTTTTTTCAGTCCCCTGACACCGGCCTCCATGGTGTAGTCTGAAATAATTTTCTTTAATGTTTCATCACTGATTTGGACATCAGCTTCCTTCAAGCCATGTTCTTCCAGCGCTTCCTTAATTAAATGATTTTTACCAATGTTAAACTTTTCATTCGTTGTATAGCTTGAAAGCTGGATGACTTCCATACGGTCCAGCAAGGGACCAGGGATGTTTTCAAGTGAGTTTGCTGTGGCAATAAAAAATACGTTGGACAAATCGTAAGGCAAATCCAAATAATGATCTGTGAAGGTATTGTTTTGTTCAGGATCCAACACCTCGAGTAGTGCGCTTGCTGGGTCCCCGTTATAACCCGTCATCAGTTTATCCACTTCGTCTAAAACCATAACAGGATTCATTACCCCAGCCTTTTTGATACTTTGAAGGATGCGTCCGGGCATTGCACCTACATAAGTCCTGCGGTGCCCACGGATTTCAGCCTCGTCGCGGATACCACCCAGACTGAGTCTGGTATATTTTCGGCCCAATGCTCCCGCGATACTCTTGCCCAAGCTTGTTTTCCCTGTTCCTGGGGGACCCACGAGCAAAAGGATAGAACCATGTTTATCTTTTTTTAATTGCATGACCGCAAGATGCTGTATGATACGGTCCTTTACTTTTTCCAGTCCATAATGCTGCTCACCTAAGATACGCCGGGCTTCTCCAATATCGACGAGTTTCTCCGCCTTCATTTCCCAAGGTAGTTCTACAAGAAGATCCAAATAGTTTCGAATCACATTATAATCCGAGCTCGCTGGATTCTGACTTTCCAGTTTGCTAAACTCATCCAGTGAGGCTGTTTGAATCTCTTCAGGCATGTGTGCCTTTTCAATGAGTGTTATATAATCTTTCTTCTTTTTACCGGAGGCTGGTTCGCCTTCATTCAGTTCTTTCTGAATCTCTCTCAGCTGTTCCCGCAACACTGCTTCACGATAATTTTTATTCGCTTTTTCGGAAAACCGTTCCGTCATTTCAATCTGGAGCTGAATTGCCTCTTTGTAATGTAAGAAATAATCAATAAACGTCAAACTTCGCTCCTTTAATGACGCTGTTTCCATCAAGGTATATTTTTCTTCCTTTGAAAATGGAAGAAACTGCGAGATATATCCTATCAGGACATTAAGATCCTTTATCTCATCAATCGCTTTCACCATACCCTCTGACTCTCTGAACTTGGCTCCAATTTGATGAGATATATTTTGAATATATGTGATCATTTCTTTCTGACCGTTTTCGTTGAGGTCGATGACTTCCTGTGCGGAAATCGTTTTTCCAGTGATCATGGTTTCTGCAATGTGAATATCCAATACTTCCACACGTTTTAAGACCTTAACTTGGACATGGTATCCTTTCTGGCTGGGATTGACCTCTAGTACTTCAAGGACAACGCCTGTTGTGTAGAAATCCTCCGCTTTGATTTCATGTCGGTTCCTATGCCACTTTATCGGCAACGCCACAATTTCCTGATTTTTGTCTCGAATACAAGCCAGCTCATCCTCGCTTAAGCGGTTTATTCTTAATGGATAAGTCATTCCTGGTAATAAAACAAGATTTTCTATTGCAAATATCATATAAGTTACCTCCTCTTTCATAAACGAATGCTCATTTAATGGTTTTTAAATATAGTAGCGAGCAATTACCCTCGCTTTAGGAACTAATAGAATCTTTGAGACCGAATGGTCCCAGATCAGCCAGGTTTTTACAAATCTTTAAGCAGCGCTTTTTGAATGATATTAATCAACTCGTCCAAACGTTCCATTGCCATGTGTTCAGACTCACAACTTTTCACAGCTATCATTTTTACAGGGGAAAATAGAATAGCGTATAAATTATCATTGTTAAAGTTATTTAATATCTGCCGTTTCTTTAAATCCGTTAGCAACTGATTTAAATACGCCGGTCCCTTCATCGAAACACAAGTGCTCTGAAGAACAGGGCAAGTACTGAATTGTTCAATAAAATTAAAAACTTCTTTGTTTTCAATAATAAAAAAATAATATCGTCGGATCAATTCCGCAATTATTTCTTCTCCCACCATATTGGGACTTAAACATTGAAGCAAATATTGAATCGTGTCTTCAGCATATTCCAAATAAATTTCTCTAAGCATGGCCTCCTTATTTTCATAATAGATATAGACTGTCGCCGGAGATACGCCTGCGGCCCTTGCTATTTTTGAAATAGATGCGCCCTGGAACCCCTCCTCCAGAATCAACTGCACCACTGCAATTTTAATGCATCTTTGCTTTTCGTCATCTTTTTTTCTCATGCGCGCCGCCTAACTTTTAGATAAAATTGATGATAAATCTATAATAAACGATCACTCATTTATTGTCAAGCGGAGTGAGTGTAAATTCCAAGGAGCCCACCTTATGACTCTCAAATTGAATGGATATCGTAGCAATGATCGCTCGAAGTACCAAGTACCCAAATCTATAAAGCAGGTGAGAACAAGCGGGCACTTGATTCTTTCAAGCGTTCATGGACAGGGCGGGCTTGAAAAGTTTTCAGGAGAAGTTCAATACTCTCGTTTATGTCCTGTTCAAAATCTGGCGTAAGTTTACAAGTTACACGATTTATCCAATCGTAAGACTCCCACTTCTACAAGTGGGAGAGGTACACCTTATTCTGCTTCGGTGGGGGTAGACTCCGACTTCGCCGCTAAGAATTCCTTTTGGGACGTGCGGCTTCGGCGAAACC
>JBAQLX010000253.1:0-1988 GCA_049302315.1 Desulfosporosinus sp. | reverse complement strand
TCCCAGGACCACTGAACATCCGGACTCTTTTCACAGCTTTCCATCCCCTTGGTTATTGGCGCCTCAATACATTCTTCAACTTTCTCTTCTTTATCCCAATCAAACTTGCTGCTGACACCATCATTTGTTTCATAGCCCGCATACCCCGCATAAGAAGGTGTAAACTGCGATCTTTTTCCTGACCATGCGCTCATTCCTCCGCCTTTCGCCCCTCCTGCTCCGACCGCACCGGCCACTAAACCGATAAGCGCACCTTCAGCAAAGACTTGGATAAAACCCCACCCTCGGACTGGTAAAAATAACGCTAGCAGAAGCGTCCCCACTGTAACGTAACCCGCTCCAACGATCCCACCCAACCACCACTCTCTGCTTTCTTTTGCCGTCCGGTATCCGCCAACAAGGCAACTTGCCAATAGCCCGATATCCAACAATCGAGAGATACTCAGGCCCCCAAGATCCATGATACTCCATACCATTCCTGCAAAAAGAGTCAAGACCGTAACCAGCAAGGCCGTGGTAATTCCCCTTAAGATGGATGAGCCCATTCCTTCCTCCCCCTTTTTCAATTTACTTTACTGCCAGAGCGCTTCACTTCTCCTCGTATCATAAATACGTCGACCCTGTCCAAAACATTCCTCCTTTACCCATTATTATCCATGATCATGTCACGTTCTTCGCGAATATAGTGTGCTAAGACACATGAAAAGGAGGAGCCCTAATGGATTATGCACGCTATACTGTTCAAGCGGGCGATTCAATTTATAAAATCGCCAAAATTTACAACGTCGAAATGGCAGAAATCATTCAACTTAATCATTTAAAACATCCTGATCGCATATACGCCGGTCAAGTTCTTCTACTCCCCGTCCTAGCGACCCATGAACCTACTCCTGAGGAAATTCCCGAACCGAACTTTACATATGCCATGTGGCTCTATGAAGCTTATGCAGGTAAAGATTCGGAATTAACTGCCGTCACTACCTACCTTTACCAGGCCGTGCTTCTGGATCGCCCGGAGTTTGATGCATTGCTCCGACCCGTCGCTTATGACGAAATACGTCATCTTGAAAAATTAGCTCTTGCCTTACGCCATCTGGGTGTAGACCCCAGGTACGGTTCCTTAAGTAGTGGTCATTGGGTCGATTGGCGATCCAGCTTTATCAACTATACCAGCGAGCTTTGTTTACTTCTTGACCTTAACATTGAAGACGAGGCCAAAGCACATCGTGAATATCTTGAACTCGCCCAAAAAATACCCATTCCAGAAATACAATGCATTCTAACGGAACTGGCTGCCGACGAGGAACGTCACTATCATCTCTTCTGTCAAGCGAAGCAACAATACTGCGGTGAATTCGCTCCGTACCCACCGCTTCAGCCATGTTCCCCACCGCCGGTCTATACCCCGATCGATACCCCGGAAATTCCGCCTATTTATCCGGGACCCCATGATGGAGGAAAAGGTTAGCAACTGAGTAATCAGCGCTCTAACCTTGCAGAGGTCAGATGTTTGAGGCCAGAGATCAGAAAATGGCACTATTGTAAAATCTGTTAAAGTTTAGAAAGACCGTGCGTTTCCACGCATCGGTCTTTCGTTTAATTCACTTAGAGGGCATGCTTATTGCCAAGTTTATTGGATCAGAGATCGATATATTGTGTAAATCTGATAAATTATACGATATGAATAAATCAATATTTCTCTTATACTTTCTTCGTTTCGTTCAGGGACTATCCTTCCCATTTAAGGAAATGTATCTAATTTGTCTGACTTTTCCACAATAGTCGCGACTACTTTTTGTGCATAATACGTTGAATCCTTAGCAATAAAGTCATATATTTGTTTTAGATCCTGCTTAGAAGGCTTCGACCATCTTACAACCTGTACACGTTTATGTGGGACAGCAATTATTTTGTTCGAGCGAAAGGGGTGCTTTTATGCTGGGCGCAATTTTGGGCGACATCATCGGAAGCCCATATGAATTTGACCA
>JBAQLX010000252.1:0-1587 GCA_049302315.1 Desulfosporosinus sp. | reverse complement strand
GGGTAAAATACCAGTGTCCGGAAGCACGGTGGTTTTTAAAATTTGAAAGTTCCCCTCTAATCCAGCAGTTATGTAACTCAACTCTGTCCTGCAGGACTTGCCCGATTTGGTTTACAAGCTCGGATACTGTCCATATTTTGGGCACATCGCACCACCTCACTTCAACTATCCCAAAAGCACAGAAACAACAAAAATCCAGGTCCGACCGGCCATCAGGCCAAATGCCGCACCTGGATTTTTACTCACCTACTATTTTACCTCATATTAGCGCAGTATTCAATCGGGATAAACCATTTAAATAATGTAAGTCATATTTAAGAAGATTACAAACTCCTACTCCACTTTATGGGTTTAGCGGATCAATGATCGATAATTCATCAATACGCTTATTACATTCTTCAATTGTTGCTTTTCCTTCCTTAAAATCTTTTTCTACCTGATTCAGTAGATTCTTTTTCTGTTCTATGACCTTAGCAGCCTTTTCGTATTTTTCTTTAAGCACCGGATCATTTTCTTCTTTTACATAATCTGCGTAATTTTGAGTCACTAAAGTATCTCTTGTATAAAAAATTCTTGTTTCAAGGTCGATTTTGGGTTGTTCCGAACTTGGTGGTGCTAATTCACGCAATAACTGATCAGCTTCAGACGACATGGGCATCTCTTTGAGTTGACGTTCAGCCTCCCTAATTTTTTCCCAATCTTCCTCTGTATTTCTGGGCATTGCTCCAAGCTCTTTTTCCATTTTTACTTGTTTATCCAATCGTAAGACTCCCACTTCTACAAGTGGGAGAGGTACACCTTATTCTGCTTCGGTGGGGGTAGACTCCCCCACCGAAGACTCGATGTTCAACTTTAGTTGAACGAGTTCACGTAATATGATATTCAGTTGTTAGTTGTTCAAGTCGTGCTTTTTTCGCTTCAATATCTGATTTTTTTTGCATAAACCGCATAAGAACCAATACTATGCATACTTATTATCTCCCTTAAGATATCTAAATTAATAAACTGCTTAAATATAAGAGAGGCTTGTTATATCGCCTCTCTCTTTTTGTGTATGGAACATCTCATTTCTTAATAGTTTTTAGTTAACAGACTGCCCATATCCATTGCACCCAGTATAAAATGGTCCATTAGGATCAAGATGCACGTAATATGTTCCACTTGCGACATCATTACTGAAGCTTGCAGAACCACCAACAGCCATTAATGATCCTGATATTCTAGTATCTGGACCAGTTACGGATTTGTATAGTTCTACCCACAATGTATTTGTAGACGAATTATAATTGTTGCCACTTGTGTCGACAGTCCCTAACATTGAATGATAGTTTCCGTCTGCACCCGTCATTGTACTAGTAATGTACGTTGAACTTGTCGCCGCAAAAACTGGTACACCCATAAGCATGCTACCGGCAAGCAGTAATGCGAATAACTTTTTTTAATCAATAAACATCCCCTTTTATCACTACAGCGTGAAATAATTTTAACCAGTAAGAAAACCTTCTAATTTCTTCAAGCTATGTGACTTATACGCACAATAGTTACGGCGGAGGTGATAATCCAGCTTTTTAAGGGCCTTCATGATCA
>JBAQLX010000251.1:0-4247 GCA_049302315.1 Desulfosporosinus sp. | reverse complement strand
GTTACGGATTCTTCTAGTGTTGGTGCTTTTTGGCGTTTGGGTTGTACCTTTTTGTAATAAGCAAAACCGCCACCATTTTCTGAAACGACAATATCTCCATCGATCCCAGATACGGTAATTTTATTATCTCCATTTCTTTCCGAAGTAACTGAAATATTAAAGACTTGTGCTAGATTAAGTGCTTTTTCTTTTGCATTTATTTTCTTAACTTTGTAAACCTTTGCTTCCTGACCATAATCTTTTACTATTCCATCTAACTCAAATTTTTCTATATGGGATATGCCAGCAGGTTCTAAAAGTGGAGTTATGGGGAGCTGTGCTTTCTCAATGTATTTATCTTTTTGATTAGATGAAAAGGCTTCATTAAATTTATCTTTTTGAGTATATGAAAAGGTTGTTACTATTGTAACTGCAAGTATGACAATGACATATTTAGGTAAATTTTTCTTCATTATGTTCCATTCCTTTCTATGGGAGTTCAGTATAAGTAACACTTGACCAGTATGCAGTTGGGTTATTTCCAGGATAAGACCCTACCCAACCTTCATCCCATATATACTCATATCGATCTGCCGTTGCACCATATACAATAGATGTTGTTGGGTTCTCTACATCAGTTCCTAGCCCCGGATATACTCTATTCATTTCATGCCAAGCTGCTTCTACATTATGTAGTGACCCAACACCATTAAGCATTTCGCCCAAGTATATGCTCATATTAGGATCCATGTACATAGTGGTCCCATAACTCATAATAGAATGTGCACCACCAAGTATGTTAGCATTTAAAACTCTAGTTTGGTTTGCAAACCAGTTACAAGTAAATAAAAAGACCCAATCTAAGTCATTGTAACCAAAATCTGCATCAGCATGGGTAAAATGAGGATCTGTATACAATCGATTGAACTGGAATTGCTTACCTTCTAATCCATGTCCACCAAAAATTGCTATGTCAGCAGTTTCTATATTGTAGGCTGCTCTTTCTAAATAATCCCAATCTCTTTCCATTGCATTATCGTTAGTATAGTAATCGTTAATGTACCATGGGTTATTGTCATTAATAATCGTCCATGCAAGATTTTCAACTACATTACTTGTCGCATTTGGTGCATCACTTTCCATAAAATTAATTGTTTCCCTAACGCCACCGCCTGCATATAGATCATTATCCCAAGATGATCCATGGATGTTACTATAACCCTCAACCCACTCGTAAAAAATTTCATCTGCTCCATCAGTCGTATCAGAAGCAGCAAATACATTGTTCACGGTAACTACTATAAGAAATAAAACAGTTACTAAAATCGAAATTCGTTTCTTCATTTATATTTCTCCCTTATCAAATATTTTGGCGACATTTTTTCCCATTAATATTTAACTATCCTCCCCCTTAAACATGTAACTATTATTGATATTTCTAAATCTAAACGTTTTGATCTAATGAAATCACCGAATCTTACATTCTTTTGATCCATATATCACTTCCTAATAAACAGCTAATTTTTAACTGCTAATCCGCATGTCTGCTAACAAGGTTAATATAGCATATCCCTCCTATCAAATTTGGTGTAGTTTGGTATCTGATTATCTCCCGATTGCTCCGATTTACTGCCCACTTTAAAGTGCCTTAAAATACTTTACCTTTTCGCGGCGTTGGGCAAAAATACCCAATAAGAGTTATTGCATTATCTTTAATCTTGGTATTTGAAATAGATCTAGAACATTAACATATTTATCCATTTACTTTGCGGGTGGTGACAGCTTCGCTGGTACTACCCCTTCCATGAATAATCCTCTCTCCCTGTTTTCTCCTTCCTCGACAAGTTAAGAAGGTCATTCTAGTAGATCCTTCTTATTAACCTTTTAAGGGGCGCGCCTAAGCCGTTTCCAAAGGTGCCCTACTAAGCATTCAGTCTGTTAGCGGCTTGTATAACTAAGTATAAATGATTTCAGTGCTAAAAGTCTAAATATTATCAGCCTATTTCTCCCCTGACTGCTTTCCCAAACGAATTTTACCATCTTATGGATACAATATTTTGCGGATGTCAGGAATTTCAGTAGATTATGGTGATTATAACGTTATAGGGGGAGATATTTCTTCTATCCAACCCGTTATTTTCTCTAAATGGCCATAAGTATCCCTTGGTGCATGACTGCATTTTTTCTGCATTTTTTACGAGTATTTCCTTGGAAGAAACGAACGATTTGATGGAAATTGTGAGCGATTGTTTTCAATCCCATAACCAGACTACAGCGGACTAAACCTCGAACCTTAAGTTTCCCAGCTCCGTATGCTCGTTTTAAGGCAGAATTGGTTCCTTCGATAGCAGCGCGTTTACTACCATTTTCGTTGCGATCTTTCTTATCCATGAGGATTAAACGAGTATTTTCAGCAATGAGGCTTTTCTGGTTGACGCGCAAGACGGCATCTTTCTTTTGGAACTTAACAGGGCATTGATCCTTTAAGGGACATTGAGTGCAGATGTTTATGTTAAAGTGAGCGCTCAAGGCGCCACTCTTCGGATTAAAGTTACTCCGCAAGGGCTCCTGCAATTTCGGACAGTTCAAAATCGTTTCAAAGTGTTCAATGTTAAAGGCATTGTATGGCAGTTTATTCGAAGTAACATTTCGCCCCGTCATGTCCGTGTAATGGAGTTGAGCCCCGAGCCCTTCCGCTTTTTTAATGAAATCGCTGCTATAATATCCGCCGTCCAAATAAAGATTCTTAACTGGAGTTGTTTCTTGAAGTTTTGTAAGACTCTCTTCAGCCATTTTGACATCACTTGTACTATTGGGTTCCACTTGGTAATCAGTCACAACTTGAACTGGATTATTATCAGCACATGTCTCAGCAAGATTGACCACAAAACCGACGTGATTCTTGCCCGCCTTTTTACGAAACGTTGCCTCTGAGTCAAAAGCGGATTGAAGGGAACTCGCAGCAATATCTTTGTTTTCTTTAGCAAGCCACACTTTACGTTCGTCATCATAAACCGTTTGTTCTTGTATAAAGCGAATGAGTACCTGAATTTCTGGACGCTTTTGCAATTCCAAGTTGTCTTTTGCGAGTTGGCTCAGTTCACCTCCTAAATTTAAGAGCTTTTCCAAGCGTGACGAGGTTTCAGTATCTTTCAATTTATAGAGAAGCTTGGTCTTGTAACTAGGCTCTAAGACCTCTAAAAGATCAGAACTAAGAATTTCCAAGGGAAATACCTTGATTCCCTGAAGTAAAACATCATAAGCTAAGGCAAGCCGTCCGGTCCGTTTGATATTAGACATAATCTGAGTCGAATCCATTCTCTGTTCGTCGGTATCAAGTTGAGCTACTTTAATGAAATGTTGGACGAGTTTTTCAAACTGTTGAAAGATCATACATCCTTCCTCGGGGTGTTCCAATGTGTACTTATACAATCTAGCCCGAAAATCATAGAAAGTTCTGCGTGCAAAATAGCGTTCGCCGATATTATGCAGGCCCAAAGCATAAGAAATTTGAAAGTCGTAGGCAAACGCTTCAAAAAGAACTTCATCAGTAAAGTTCTTTAAATGCTTGATGATTTCGAGCGCAACCAAAATGTTGATCGGGAAATTAGGTCGTCCATTATCGCTTGAATAAAGAGGCTCAAATAATTTCTCGTCAATCTGACAAAAAACATGCTTATAAAACAGTCCAGCCCAACTCTTTTCCAGTCTCTTTTTATAGCGGGGGTCCATTCCACTCAAATTATTAAATAGTTTTTCTTGTCTATGTGATGTATTTTCTCTAAACACAGCAAAAATCACCTCAAATCACAGTATATGCAAGCTATGTCATGATATCTCTCATTATCTTTCATATACTGTATAATTCAACATGAAGGGGGTGAATTCCTGCTTTTAGACTAGAAATTTAGAGGGTTTCTGCACTGGAATATCTATGCCGCGCTGCGGCACACAAAAGCATGAAGTTTGCTGCGCTGAAGAGACCAGCTGGGGGGCACTGCGGAACTAGATGTGTAAAGGATTACGCAAGTGACAGAATATGATTATACAGGCTGTATAGACTACGATATTCTGAATGGCGGTTTTAACACCGTACTGGAATCTGCTTGCAGCAGCTCGTATGCACACATAAATATTGCCTTAGAGCATGAATACCAATCAATGGTAACATTGAGCTGCCATGCACCTGTATAATACATTTAAGGGAGCGTGATCCTCTGCTAAAAGTTATTAACCCTGTTGTTTGTGGCCTTGATGTCCATAAGGAT
>JBAQLX010000250.1:0-4054 GCA_049302315.1 Desulfosporosinus sp. | reverse complement strand
AATTACCCCCGCGTATTCAGTTCTCCACCCGGTCTTTTTTCTCACTCCCTTATATTTTATTATACGAAGGCACACTCATTATAGCAGGATGTTGTACTACAATTCAAGTGCCAGACAAGCATTTCGGCAAAAAGTTCTAGGTATATAGTTTTATCCACTTCCAATTGCTCTATTGCTTTGTGTTTCAGCCCTGTCAGATGATGATAGCGTGATTTAGGAATGCTCTAAAAAAGTATAATGAAAAAAATGTTACAGCTTCGTTAACTTGGCATATTCAGCCATAAATTTTTTGATTCCGTCGTTGAAAACAATGGTCAGTTCCGCCTGGTCGCCTTCTCCCTTGATTGAGACAATAATTCCTCGACCAAACGCAGCATGTTCCACTTTGTCTCCTACATGATGCGCCTCACCTGCTTTACTCACAAGCGTACTTCCGAAACCTTTTTCCCATGGACCTGAACCCAAGGGAATCGTTCGATCCGCCGTTCCCTCCCGCCGCCAAGTCGATTTCGGCGCAGTATTCGGACGACGTTTTGGCGGATCCAGAGGGTCAATATCCGTCCTTAAAGTTGCCGGGATTTCCGCTAGGAAGCATGAAGGTCGATTGTACTGTGTTTTGCCATAAAGCATTCGCCTTTCAGCATTACACAGATAGAGTTTCTCCCTCGCTCGGGTAATAGCGACATAGCAGAGACGCCGTTCTTCTTCCAATTCTATCGGGTCCAGGAGTGAACGACCACTGGGAAAAATCCCGTCCTCCATGCCCACTACAAACACCACCGGGAACTCTAACCCTTTGGCGCTGTGCATGGTCATTAGAGCCACAGCTTCTTCCGCTTGGTCCAGATCATCAATATCTGCGACCAAAGAAACTTGTTCCAGGAAACCGCTTAAGCCTTGGACGGTCTCCTCTCCTTCCACTCCTTCGTTTTGCGCATTTTGGGTATGTTGAACCGCTTGGGCATCATACTCCGCCGTTACAGACAGAAACTCCAGTAAATTTTCCAGACGAGTCGCCGCTTCCGGTGTATCCTCGGCCTGAAGAATCGCTTTGTATCCCGTCTTGTTTAAAATCGCTTCCGCTAAATCTGTAACCGACGCTTCCTTAGAGCGCGCCACTAATTCTTGCATCAAGTGGGCAAAACCGACCAAAGGTTTCTTGGCTCGGGTTGGTAAATCCGGAATATACTCCGCCTCCAAAATTGCCTCCAGCACCGGCATTCCCTGTTCATCCGCATATTCCAGGATCTTCCCCCGTGCGCTATCCCCAAGTCCACGTTTAGGCACGCCGAGTATACGGGCAAAACTCACTTGATCAGCCGGGTTATCCAAGACTCTTAAATACGCCAGGATATCTTTGATTTCCATGCGCTGGTAGAATTTCAACCCTGAGAAGACGCGATAGGGCGTAGCAGCCTTCATCAAACTCTCCTCAAGAGCCCGCGACTGGGCATTCGTCCGGTAAAGAACAGCAAAATCATTAAAAGGCCTTCCTTCCAGCTCATGTAAACGCTTGATGCGCTCTACGACGTAACCGGCCTCATCTCGCTCATCGCTCCCAATATAACACACTACAGGCTGCCCCTCCGCGTTTTCGGTCCAAAGCGACTTCTCTTTACGCGATTCGTTATTTTTTACCACGGCATTGGCGGCATTGAGGATCTTTTGTGTAGAGCGGTAATTTTGTTCGAGTTTGAAGACTCTCGATTCCGGATAATCCCGCTCAAAATCAAGGATATTTTGGATATCCGCGCCGCGCCAGCCATAGACCGAATTGTGCACCACTACCCCTTCACATATAAACTGCCGAAGGTCTGGAACAGAAAGATCAAATACATACCCTTCATAATCTTCAACTTCGACTGCTTCAATAATATCTTCAACAATCTTGCCATTCTCAAAAACGGGTATACTCATTGTGGGGCGCAAATGCGCAAAAGGCATAAATCGGAAACTTTCCCCTTCTGTTAATTTTGCCTTTTTATGAATTTCCAACCCCGCCTCTATTTGAGAAAGCTGTTTTGCATACCCGTCTGCTTCATCATAGACTAATCTTTCCGTTTCCGTTCTCCAAGTATTTCTCTTTCCATTACGAACCGAAAACCCACATCCGACTGCTTGACTTTTAAGTTCCTCTCCTGAGGTGTTAAGCGCAATTCTGTGGCTGCAATAATTAGTCGAGCCTGACTTTCTACCGGCAAAAAAGTTCACATTAACAATTCGCCTCACGAATTGCCCCCTAATCACCGCGCTGCTAAAATGGTGCGGGTATTCCTCATAAATCATCAGATCATTCATTATTTTTGCCGCCGCTTGCTCGGTATTAACATCTCTAAATAGCTTATCAATGTATTCCTGACCTATCACAAGTTTACGTCCAGCACAGTGAAAAATCATCGTCGGAATTCCATAATTGACAGAAAGCAGTTGTTCATAATAAGCTGCCTCCGCTTTGTTCTTACAAACCTTAAGAATCCACATTTTATCAGCATGCTCACCATTTAGACGGACGAATAATCCGTTGACTATTTCACCCTTCCTGTTTCTTACTCCTTGGGTTTGCCCAATTCGGTATCCCATGCCACGTTTATACATTAAATAAACGTAATAAACCCCTGGATTTGAGCTGACTCTAGCAAAGCCAATATGATTGGGAGTGGCTTTAATCACTTTACCTGTTTGAGTCGTAATTTTGATCACGGGCCCCCGGTAGGATTTCTTTGATACATGATCAACAGTTCCATGAATCGTTTCTCCCTGACCAGAAGCGCAGACAAGAGTTTGATTCACTTCGACATCTTCAATAGGAATAGTCCCTTTAGGGGTACTGACCTGCATTCCTTCAAGAATGCATTGGTCATCATCGCCAACCACGCAGAGATTTCGATATTCACTCGCTAAAAGTTTGATCAGCATATATTGGGCATGATTCGTATCTTGATACTCATCGACCATAATATAACGAAATTTAGCCTGATAATACTGAAAGACTAGCTTGTTTTGCTGAAACAGCTGCACCGTAAGCATGATAAGATCGTCAAAATCCAGGGCATTATTGCTCTTGAGCTTCTTCTGGTAAGATTTGTAGATGTCAACAACTTTTTGTTGAAAATAGTCCTCCGCTTTAGAGGAAAATTCTTCCGGGTCCAATAATTTATTTTTGGCCTCGCTGATGACCGCCGCTATACTGCGCACTGGAAATTTCTTTTCGTCATAATTATGATTTTTTAAGCACGCTTTGATTAACGACTGTTGATCCCCCGTATCATAAATGACAAAGTTCCGGTTATACCCAGGCAGATTATCAATTTCACGTCGCAGAATACGAACACAGGCTGAGTGAAACGTGGTAACCCATAACCCATAACCCTCACTGCCTACCAGTGTAGCCACTCGCTCACGCATCTCTTTGGCCGCTTTATTCGTAAACGTGATTGCTAGAATCGCGCCGGGTTCTATTCCCTGAGCAATCAAGTGAGCAATTCGATAGGTGAGCACACGGGTCTTCCCTGATCCGGCGCCCGCAAGAATTAGAAGCGGCCCCTCTTGATGCTCAACAGCTTCTCGTTGCACTGGATTCAAATCGTCCAACCGATACATTAACTACTCCACCTCACTTCTTGTCCCTATAATAACATACCCGTACGGTCCTCTGTTATATGATTTACTAACAGTGTCCCAACTGACATACCCCATTACCCCCTTAGCAAAACAGATGTGCTAAAACTGCACACCTGTCCAAGTAATCACAGAAAATCCTTACTAGTAAAATCCAGCCACAATTCAGGGTCGTTTAAAACTCGCAAGAATTTACCGTTCGAGGGAAAGAAATCACATCACGGATATTAGACATTCCCGTCAAATACATAATCATACGTTCAAAACCAAGTCCGTAGCCGGCATGTTTCACACCGCCATACTTTCGAATGTCCAGGTACCACCCGTAATCCTCAGCGTTCAGCCCGAAGTCCTTCATCCGACTTTGCAGGACGTCGAGGCGTTCTTCCCGTTGGCTCCCTCCTATAATCTCCCCGACCCCGGGAACCAATAAATC
>JBAQLX010000249.1:0-3597 GCA_049302315.1 Desulfosporosinus sp. | reverse complement strand
GCACGCTGCTTAATCAGATGACACTCAGGCCTTATCCAAGTTGCTCCCTGTCGCACGAATTCAATACAGATACATACATTGAAAAAAGTCTTACCGATAAAGGAATAACTCTGAATGATCTGACGATGGGATATGATAGGAGTCCCATGGGAATGACATTGTCCGGAACGGTCATCAACGGGTACCCAAATTGAATCTGATGATAACTCTGCAAAGATCAAGCAGTTCAAACAGAAAAACAATCTCAGCCATTACAAGATTCTCGTGTTTTTACAGAAGACAGCGCGTTGCAACTTACTGCTTAAATCGATTCTGCGGAGTAAACTTGATATTCAGTTAATTAGTTATCATCTGAACCGAAATTTTGATATAGCAGATATCTCTTGATATATGAAGAGACCATAAACAATGAAAAGCCTGACTTGTCCGATCCATTCATCGTTCGCGGTCGCATAATATCAAACCTCATATCAAGCATCAATAAATGCTTATCTCCGCTAATAATGTTTAGTGGACATGGAGGTGGCAGGCTTGAAATTTGGCCAGAGCAATGCGGATATAGGATGTTCGTGTCGGACAAGATCGTCAATCTAAGCAGGGAGCACGTTGATAATTCAATTCGACGTGCTCCTTTACTTACAGGCAGGAATTGACAATATTCTTGTAGAACTTTCCATTTAGTAAATAATAATTAATTCCTTACAAGAACATACAAATGTAAGCAGCATTTATCACAAAGTGAGGTTGGAAAAGATTTGTATTCAGATTATTATCTTAATTAGTAGGACTATTAGTAAGAATATGAGGAGTTGCTTTTATGACATCGGATCAAAAAACCTGCATAATCGTCTACTCTCTGGTCATGTTGCAGTGTGCAGTGACCATGACCGTCATTTATATTCGATCGAGGAAATCTCCGACATTATACAGCCTGTGCCTGGCCCAATTGCTGGTTGTACTTTGGCTTTTCTTTGGCATGTTTGAAAATATGTCAAGAACAACTGAGGAGTTGCTTTTTTCAGTTAGATTAACTCTCTTCCCAATAAGTTTAATCGGTGGATTCTGGCTGTTGTTTGCGCTGTTTTATACTGAAATGATCAGTGTTAAAAACAAACTGGGCATTACTTTGATATTTGCACCATTAGTGCTAACCTATTTGCCTGCTTTGACCCAGAACTTCTTTTTCCTCACTATTCGCAGTAAGCTCATTGAAAATCCGGAGACTACAGTTTGGGGAGCTTTTTCGATAGCCAATTTTACCTTGACAGCTATTTACATATCTGTAAGCATAGTGATTATTCTTATTAAATCAATTAAAGACTTTAATAGATTAAAGGGAAAAGTGGGTTTAATTGTTCTGGCAGTTGCCGTTTGTTCATTGGTCGCTATCCTTAATAATTTTATCATTAATTATCGTGGCTTTGATTTGACTCCGGTGAGTTTTTCTATCACATTTCTCCTTATTGCAATTGCAGTGTTTAAGTATCGATTCTTTGATAGTGCACCTCTTCTCGCGATGGAGATATTTAGAAATTTGGATGAAGCGGTCATATTACTTGACAGCCATGACCACATTGTAGAATTCAATAAGGCTGCAGTCAATGAATTTTCCTGTCATACTCAAATGCAGCTAGGAAAAGAGGTCAGTCTCTTTTTAAATGAACTTAAGGAAAAATCTACAGACCTAAAACACTTTGAAGAGCTTATTCAAAACATCTTAAACAGAAGCGTCACATCGTTTGACACTCAAATCGATCTATTGTACCAGCAGAATGATCAGACGAAAAAAAGGTACTTATTCTATTATAAAACGATTCTTAGCGAGCGGGGACAAGAACTAGGAAGAATTATTTCCTTTAAAGACAATACCGCACCATCGATGCTTTTACTCGAAAATGAAAGAAATCGAATTTCCGGAGATATTCATGATAACTTAAGCAACATGATTAATGTTGTTTCGATGAATTTAGAATATGTACTAAAACACTATGGGGCAAAAAAAGATGATAAAGTCTATAATTGCATTATTACTGCCTATGATACTGCGAAGGACATTAGGATCAATCTTAGAAGAATTTTAGAGGAGTTGGAACCGCTCGATATGGAAAAAGTCGGATTATTTAACGCTCTGGACTCAATGTTTAAAAAAGTGGATCGTTCAGGTACACTCGTTGAATTCTATCGTCATGATGTAGATGAAAAAACCATTTCTAATAAAGAACACGCCTATGTCATTTATAAAACGTGTATGGAGGCCTTAAATAATTCACTTTTCAGTGGCAAAGCAAAGAAAATCACTTTTGTTATATCGCTTGTCAACAATTATCACAGGTTATTAATTACTGATGATGGAGTTGGCTGTGATCTTCTCAACAAAGGTAGAGGACTTACAGGGATGGAAAAGAGAATTCATGCCATAGGGGGCAGTGTGGCCTTTGAATCCTCTCTTGGTGAAGGTTTCAGTATCTCAGTTCAATTACCCTGTTAAATAGTTTAGGGAGGAGTCTTAATATGATTAGGTTGCTTATCGCCGATGATCATGACTTGATCTGCTGTGGTGTAAAAACGAAGCTTAGTGATGCACCTGAAATTGTCATCGTTGGAGAGGCTAAAAATGGCCAAGAGGCCTTGGAATTATGCAAGCTTCTGAACCCGGACGTCGTCTTGATGGATATCAAGATGCCTCATATGAATGGGATTGAGGCGACAAAACTGATTAAAGAGTTTAACAAAGACATCAAGGTATTGATGCATACTTCTTACGCGCAGCTGGAAAATATCGAGAAAGCCAAGGAATACCGATGTAACGGCTTTATATACAAGGAAGGAAATCTTGAAGATTATGTTTCCGCGATAAAAAGTGTCTACAATGGATGTGATTTGTGGAGTGACGATTTACTTTATATGGGAGAAACAAAAACTGAAGGGAAAGAAATCGATATCGGAGAACTTGAACAGCTAAAACCCATTGAAAAAGATGTTATTAAATGCAAAGTAAGATGTCTCTCCTATAGTAAAATGGCGGAAGAATTAAGCTACAGTGAGACCTATTTACGACAGGTTGCAGTTCAATTAAAGGACAAGCTTGGACTAGACACTGTACAAGAATTGGCAGTATGGGGGGTAAGAAGGGGCTTGTAGAAACTCGGCATAACTTCAGAGCTCACTTTCAAAGACCACACGGCAAAATCGTCTTTAGATCAACTCAACGCCGGTGCGTTGCCGTTTGCAGTGGAAGCCAGCAACATCCATTTTACCGGCTCGATGGGCAATGCGTGGGGCATCCTCGTAGTGATTCGCTTTCACCACCCAGTGGTAGGCTTTTGTGCCGCTGAAAGGCGCGGAGATATCTTTTCACCCCCTACTGGACGGGTGAAGAATTGGAGCGTGCGGTTGCCCATAAGCTTATGCGACCGGATCTGCTGTCAAAAGTAACAATCAAAACAGGGTGGTAGGATCAAGCTAGAAGCTATTAGCCGATGACAAGATTCATAGAATTGCAAATGTAGCCGTATTTTGCCTTCAGAGCTGAAGAATTGATACTAGTTTTATATGGTTCGGTCATAATACATCCACTAATTGCTTCGGGTATTAGGA
>JBAQLX010000248.1:0-1831 GCA_049302315.1 Desulfosporosinus sp. | reverse complement strand
GCATGATCTCCAGCTCTATCAGTTCAGTTTGAAGCTCCAGGCACGTTTCTTGTATCAATTCCTTTAAACGTGCTTCAACTTTTCCAACCAAGACTTTCCGACGATATTTAGGACACCAGACCACATGCTACTTGCATGAGTAGACAATGTTGTTGTTAGATTTATATTTTATATCCATACAAATATTATCCCACAGTAGCGTATATAATACAATGAGATCTTTGGATTTGCCTTATATCCCCATAGCTGAAGCTAGGGGCTTTACGGCAACAAGCGGTAAATTAGCTATAAATGTCAAGAACATTTGAAGCGCTAAGCAAACCTCTGCTGGTATCGCTAAATAGTACAATGTAGCATAAAAATTATAAAAGCCAAAGGACTAAAAAACACGAGGGTTCAAGTCCTTTGGCTTTGTGTTTAGATGGCGGAGGCTGATAATTGTGATACAGTGTGCATTTTCACTGGAAAATTGTAAGCGAGAGTATCAATCGTTAGCGAGGGTTTACTGAAAGGAAAAGCCAACAAATACATTAAAAAGAGAGCAGATTGGGATTGTGTAGAAGCTTATACTGATGAAAAAAGATTTATGGACAAAAAGCCAATAAGCCCGTGAATGCCGATTATATCGGTGTTTACGGGCTTTCGACGTTATTGCCCCATCGCATCCTTGACAGATTGATAATCCCAGTAATGCTCGCCGTCTTTCATTTTCTGCATTGGGGCATGTGTGCCGTATGCCTTGATTGCATCAGGGCATTTGCTCTTATCAACAGTGGCGGCATTGTAAAGCACAACGATTTTGATGTCATCGCGGACTGCCTTTTTACACTCGTATTCAATGAAACTGTCATTGCCAACAGTATGACCCGTTTTACATTTCCCGTTTTCATAGCTCGAGCAGTATGTACATTCACCTGCCCGACGACCTTTTGTGCCACTACCAACAATCAGTACAAAGGTCTTTGAAACATCCATCCTCGTGCAAAGAGATGCCTTAATGCTGCAGTTCAGGCTACCGTCTTGTGCTTGAGTTAAATCGTGTGCATCCGTAAACAACAAACTCCATTTCTCGCTGTCGTTCCATGCCCGCAGTTGGTCAACGGCGTTTTTATCTCCGTCCCAGTCTGCCGCAATATAGGTTTTTGTTCTGTAAGTCATAATTATTTTTCTCCCTTCAGTTCATAAAGATTTACCGTTTCCAGTGCCTTTTTCGTAAGAACAATAGTTATCTGAACATTTTCATCAAAAGTGATGCTACTCGTCCGAAGAGTACAGAGGATACATTTAAGCAGTTGCTCATTTGGCTTTTCCGTCAAATCGTCGAGCTGTGTAAGCCCACCGCCGATTAGCGGAATGTGAATTGATTTGCCTTGGTGTGTACGGCGAATTTCTTTCCACATCTTTCGCAGAGTATGTTCATATTCGGCCCGGTTTGTGTGCGCCTCGTTTTGCGCGTTGAAGTGGGTCAAGGCCAACATCATAACATCCTGAAAAACCTTGATTGTTCCCAGCTCATATCTTGTCTTTGTACCATCTGACGAATCATATCTCTGCAGAGGACTTTTTTTGTCAGCAACAATGGCCAGTTTTAACGCTTCCTTGTCATCATCACCAAGAGAGTCAATATATTTTCCGTTAAGCGAACTACGAGCAATAATTACATCGTCCACCTGAGTGTCGAAATACTCATTGAAGGGGATTAGTTTCCAGCCGTTGGAGGTGAGTATATCGCCCTCTTTAACAATGACCTTCATACCGCGTATGTTCAGCGTGACCTCGTTTTTCGTTAGTTTATGCTTTGCGAACATCGTTCCAGCAACAAGTATAACGT
>JBAQLX010000247.1:0-1725 GCA_049302315.1 Desulfosporosinus sp. | reverse complement strand
CGGGAAATTTCGTATGCTTTTCTTGATGTATCATGAAATCGACGATAACTGATTACTCTTTATTGCTTTCCTCTCTAGTTTTGACGTTCTCCCCAACCAATAAAGCGAGACTTTTGAAAAAGCCTCTGGTTATTAACAAATCCCACTTTTCCATTTCATCAATATGAAATACTGCTTTAATCTTCATTTTCTTCTCCTCATTCTCGTTGCCTATAGATTTTCACATCAACAAGTATTATTTTACAATATCATAATATTTGCATATTAAGTCTATCTATCTTATAATAATGAATAACTAAAGTGGGGTATCCACTTCGGTCAGGTACCTACTACAGCTTGTGGTTTGGCGTTGGGAGACCCGCCCACGAGGTTTGCATAAGGGACAGACTCAGTATTCACCGCTTGTTGCAGAAGGCGATAGAACAGCTTCCCGCGGCTTCGTGATGTTCGCCGGTTGAAGCGGAAAGTAAACTCATCAAGGTAATATTCAAGATGCTCGTGGCTGATACCACCTTGATGTGTGCCCAGGATCCAGCGTTTCAATAACCCCGCAACGCGGTGGACCCGTGGCATGACTACGTGGACCGGATTGTCGCTACTGCTCAGATTTGTTATCTCGTGGACAAAGCCAAGGGAGTCCAAATCGCTGTAGCCTCTCCATGCATCTGTATGAACGGTTGCACCTACTACCACGCTGGCTAGAATGAAACCTTCGAGACTCAAGCCTGAAGCGTCAGGAATCCGCGCCATTCGGATTCTGCCGATCCCTGCTCCATCCTCTTCGGCTGCGATGACGATCAGTGCTTTATCTTCAGCCCCTCTGCCACGTTTCCCCGCCTTTGGTCCGCCCCAGTACGTCTCGTCAATTTCGACCCGTCCTGAAAGAAGATCCCGACCTGGGCGGACCATAGCCCTTCGAAGCTTATGAAGCCATGCCCAGGCGGTTTGATAGCTTCCAAGCCCAAGAAGCCTTTGCAGACCCAGTGCGCTCGCTCCGTTCTTTTCGTTGGTCATCCACCACATTGCCCGGAACCACAGCACCAATGGCTTGCGCGACCCCTCGAAAACAGTCCCGGCAGTCACCGAGACCTGGTGATGGCAATGGACACACTCGAAAAGATTATTTCGGCCCGTTGGCCATATCCGGGAACCTTGGCACCGAGGGCAGTGAAAACCATCAGGCCAGCGGAGTTTCCAAAGATACGCTCGGCAGGCCTCTTCGGTAGAAAATTGGAATTCCAATTCCTCAATGGTCGTGGGGTAGTCGTCGGCAGGCGGACGCGGCTGCGTTTCCATAGAATACCACTACATCTTGTACCGACCTGAGTCAAGTGGATACCCCACTATTATTATTAATATATTCTTAACCCATGGTCTTAATTGAGACCTTAAAAACTGCACAATAGCTGCTATTAATAATATAATTCCAGGCAAAATACCTTCAGTAAAAAAGGTAGCGAAAGAATATACCAAAATGACCCATGCAAATATTCTTCCTCTTTTTGCTTTTCTATAATCCACCTCCTCTTGTGAATATTCTTTTTGAGGACGAGAAAAACTATGATTATTTTGTGATAAATTCTTACCGACCGCATATCCAGTTCCAAATAATGCAGCATTCTTTAATTAACGATTTCCCGTCTTTCAACACTATATAAACCTACGATTTCTACCATTTTTAGTATTCAAGACCCATCCGAAACTCTTTTATACAGTGATTTGCGC
>JBAQLX010000246.1:0-22143 GCA_049302315.1 Desulfosporosinus sp. | reverse complement strand
GAGCCCCGTGTGATTTGCATGATTAAATTTGATATAATACCGTGCCCTTATTGTCTTAGAAGAGAAAAGAAATGGTCTTATGAAGAAAATATGGCTTTTAGTAAAAATCATTGTCGTTGCAAAGGTCGTCAAAATTTAATTACTCTTGAATGGACTCATTTAACCTGGGAGCTAGCGGAACAAGTATGGCTATCAGCAGAAAGATTATCTGAGGCTTCTGGTCTGGGTTATTTTAATCAACTTCATGATGTTAAAAAAAACCAAGAAGAATCAAAACCTATTAAATTAACTCAGGATGCAGAAGACTGGCCTATTGAATATAATTGGGTTTCCTTTGGACCTCGAGGGATAAGGTTTTATATCAATTTTTTTAGTATTATGAGAAAATTGTTAACGGGAGAAATAAAACAGGAAAGGAGAGAATTTGAACCAGGAGCTTATGGTAAATATTTGTCTCCTGAGTTATTAGAAAGGTTAGAAGAGGATGTTGTTATTTGTGAAAAATTGATCAAAGAATGGCCAGAATATAAAATCGGGCTTGAATTTTGTTTAGATGATAATAAAAGAAGAAGAGACATTGCAAAAAGTGATTTAAATGATTGAATATTTATCCCCGCTTGAACAGGCAATCATCGACCAAATTATTCCTGAATCGACACATTTATATGTGGATCTTGAACATTACGAAAAGATTCAGGAATCAGCTTTTGTTCGAAATTCTCTTTGTCTGATTTATCCAATTGTAGTTTCGGGTTGGGAATCATACTTATTTCTTAATTTCAAAGCTTTCGGGGATCTCCAGATTCAATTAAGAACAAATTTTATGACCGGATTTCTAGTAAGTCCAACAATTTTTGAGGTGAAAGAATGAAATATGAGGATTTAATAATAGGTGATTGGGAGTCCGGAGGTTTTGCTCCCTGGCAAGCAATGTGTCCTATAAAATATTGTGGGATTTGGTATACTATTTATTTAAGGCAACGTTCCGGACCTTTTACTATGGACATTTTCTGGGGAAAAGAAAGTCTCTATGGCTCTATGAAATATTATGGAAAGGCAAATGGACGACAAAGTTTATGGAAAGACGATATTTATGAAGAAATGGAAGATGAGGAAAAAGCAGTGCAATTAGCGTTGGATTTCTTTGAAAAATGTGAATATCTACCAAAGAAGGAGAAATAAAATGAGTTATGTAAACATGGAGTTAACAGGAATGGTCGAAATCTCGTTAACAGATAAGGGGCTTGATTATCTGCAAGAATATTATTTGGATGAAGGAAAACCCTGGCTCAGTGATAAAAAAGAAATAACTTTGCACTTATATCAAATTATGAGAATATTTGGGCCTGTAATTAGTAGAGAAAATTATAAAGATTATTTTAATGGTAAAATAAGAATTATGACTCGAATGTAGGAGTAATAAAATAATTTATTGAATATTTTTTAAAATAACAAATACTGCGAGGATAAAAGATATAATTGTAGGAACTAACCATTTCACATTATCCCACATTTGGCCTCGTTTTGTATTTTTAAGTTGACCCGCAACTCGCTCAGCTTCATTGATTAATCGGTCTCTTGCCTCAATTTCTTCAATTGCCTTCTCCTGATTGCCACCCGACCTTTCAAGTTCAACCAATCTTTTTATAATCTTTTTTAATCGTTTGCTCAAAAAGAGGATGTCGCCTGAAATTTGGGATAGTTCTATTTTGATGGATTCTATGTTTTCCTTTTTGCTGAAAACAGGAGTGGGGGTTTTAATCTCTTTGTCAATTGGTGAATTTCTTTCCTCTAAACATTGGTTCATTGTTTCTTTTATCATCTGTCTTAGTTTTTCTCCTCCCATGTTTTCTTCTCTATTTTTAATAATGCTATCTATTTCTAGACCGTTCTCCTCTTCATTTGTCATGGGTTGCCTCCTCATCCTCTTCAAGACACAATTCCCATATCCTTTCGATCATTTCCCGTTCCACCTCTCTAAAAGTATCTGAAAAATCATCGCCCGGATCGTCATAACGATCGTTATGTACCTTGTGGGCCAATTCGTGGGCGAGTAAGTGTGCGAGGCCGTAGCGTGCCAGTGATGGTCCGTTGGCCCAGATTGTCATTGTGTTACGTTTTGGGTTATATACTGCGTCGGGTAGATGGCGGCGTTCTTTGATATAGTCGGTTTGAGTTTCTTCCCCGAATTCTCTGAGAAGGTCATCAATCCAACCACGGATATTCATGCTCCCCCCAGGAGGTGTGATGCATATGCGATTCCTAGAGCGATAAGCCCGGTTAGAGCTACACTGATAATTACTTTTTGATTTTCTGATAATTTATTTTCACTGTTTTCTTTTTCTTTTACAGTCCAGTCGAAGAGATAATTTTTGATAGAATTAATTTTTCCTTCTATATCATCTAGTTTTCCTTCGAAACGGTTAAGAGCTTTCTTCGAGGCTTTTTTAACAATCTCTTCTTTCATCCAAGCGATATCGTCTTTTGTGTACCCGTTACTTGTTTTCTTTTCAATCATAAATTCTCGGAATTTCTTAAATTCTTCGGAACCTTTTTCTAATTCTTCAGTATGTGCCTGATAAAGTTCAAAAATTCGTTCTAGAGACTCTGCTGTTACTTTTTGAGTATCTTCGATCCCCTCAAGTTTGGTAATTATAAGGTCCTGATCCTCCTTCAATTCATCAACAAGACCTAGTTTTTCTTTTATTTTTTTAACATCTTTTTCGACGATGACCAAACTGTTGCATGGTACGTGTTCTTCTATAGTTGTAATTGTTCTTCCTCCGGGATTGGTTCTGGTGTAAAACTAAAACATGGACAGTTAGACAAATCTTTTGGTTTTTGTCTTATCTCGGTAGTTGCTGGAACTATTATTTCCCCTTCTTCATCGAGGATGGCCGGTTCGACTTCGACCTCTTCATAATCGAACACAACATCTCCCATGAATAATTCCCGAATGTCGTCGACCGCTACCCCTATAGTTTGTATCGCGTCTGGATCTAGCATGTTAACGGTAATTAGTTCCCCAGCTTTATGTATTTCAAATTCGTCTTTATTTCTAAACCTGGAAACAGTAGATAAGAAGAGGGGGTGGGTGGTTTCTTCTTCTGTAAATTCTATCAATAGTTGTTGGTTGCCTAGGACTATAATTTTCATACCCTTCTCCTCCACGCTTTTAAATTATGCTGTAACGGTGCGTATAAGGACACTTGCCGGTCTGGACGTGGCATTTTACCACTTGGAGTATTTGCTCGTGCTGTTACATCACTATCGGTTCTTTTGGGTCTGCTGATTGTGACATTACGGATTATGCCATTGAATGGTGCTGTTCCCCCATTTAAACAACCAATATACAAAGTACCATATTGGGAAGGTAAATATGGGTTAGCATTACTTGCTTCCACTCCACCATTTACAAATATTCTACCTGAAACACTGTCAAAAGCCAAACCAAACTTATTCCAACCAGTTAATATTTTTACAGGAGTATTTATTGTGGTAACGTTAGAGGCATTATCTCTTAATAAGACAGCATAAATGTTTGTACTACTGCTTTTTCTAAGGCTAATTATATTATGTGCTGTTGAAGTTCCCGCACTTACTATATACCGGTTTCCACCCTCATTAATAGTGGATGGGATGTATGCTTCAACTTCAATAGTCCCACTTCCTAAATTAGATTGTGTTCCTCCAGGAATCCAGGGTTTAACTGTTGATGTGGCTGTGAGTTGGAGTTCATCCAGATAAAAGGTTCGTGATGTGGTATCTGGGGTACCAAATCTATATGTAATTGCGGTTGTACTTGCTGTTCGGGTTAATTCAAATGTATCCCACCCTCCAGTTAATGTTAATGTTATTGCAGAACCAGACCACCCTGAACCAGTTAAATATATTGTATCCCCTGGATTTCCTTTTATTTTCCCAGATAAAGTATAAGTTACATTTACAACTGATGGTATTTGGAACCAGCTTCCAGCATACTGTGTTACCCCAGTAATTGTTTTTAAACTCTTACTTCCTTGAATAAACTCAGAAGAATCTACACTTATTGTTGCTCCACCTGTTTCTGCAAACCCTGTTGTTGTTCCGTCTTCACAAGCATTCGCCTGATTAGCAGTCAATAAATTACTATACCCTTCAGTGTCAATATTCAAAACACTACTCGGTGCAGTTAATGTTTCTGCGGCTTGTGTGGTGCCTCCCAATGTCCATGAGAGAGGGTAAGCTGTTGGAGTCTGTTGTAGCATATCTATATAGAAAGTTGCTACTTGTTGGCCTGATGTAAGGATATAAAGTTGTGTAGACGAAGCATTCCACGTACCCGATACAGAAATAAATTGCCAATCCCCGGTTAATGTATATCTCGCACCAAGACTATACCCATCAGTTAAAATGATTGTTGTACCCTTGGTTCCTTTTATCCAACATTGTCCAGTATTAGTCACTCCTGATGTGAACGAAGTTGGAATATATGTTCCCTGTCGGGTTACACTTCCATCAGTTACTACTTTTAAGCTTTTACTACCTTGTAAAAATTCTTCGGTACTGCTTGAAATTACTCCAGAAGCAACATTACCAAAACCAGTTGTAAGTCCTAAAGTATCAGTTCCTGTGCTTACATTAGCAGTTACGCCATTAGTATGTGCTTCTTCAATCAAACACCCATATTCTGTCTTATATGTTGAATAGGATGAGCCACCATAAGCCCAATCATGGATTATATTACCTGTTTCAAAATGTAGATTATCAACATAAAAAGTAACTGCCGCTTGTGTTCCAGTAGTTACACTAATATTTGTACTTGTTGCTGTGAATGTTCGTGTACCTGTAATTAACTGCCACTCCCCAGTACCTGTAAATGGAACATTAAGGTTTCCCCCACCATCCCATAAATTTAAATTCATGGATTGTCCTAATGGGGCTAATACCCTTATTCTAAAAGCGTAATCTGCCCCATTCGTTATTCCTGTTTTTTGAACATAAATTCCTTCAAGAGTATGGCTTCCATCAGTTACCACCTTACAACACCTATATCCTTGGTAACTTCGCATACCCGTTATGGACACTACTTCATCGCCTTTGACAGTTGCATAGCCTGTTGTTACATTGGTAGAGAGTCTGCAATCATCCATATAGAAAGTAATAGCCTGAGCATTGGTTTTAGTTCTAACCCATATTCCAATACCTGTTGCAGCAGTTAAAGCCAAACTACCCTCTACCCACTGCCAATCACCAGTCCCAGTAAACGATACATAAGTAGACCCATCTGTTGAATATATCCTTAATTCCATTAGGGCATTTAATGGAGCTTTAACCCAGGTTCCCCCTATATAAGTTAATCCGGTTGTAATTGTTCCCCCACTCACAGTACACCCCTCTCCTGTTGAATTTCCAAGGGTTACACATTTAAGGCTTCGAGTTCCTGTATGTGCCTGTTCTGTTGAGGATTCGATAGTATTATCTTTACCAGCTATGATTGTAAATCCATGAGTGGCAACTTCTTTTAATGAGATATCATCAATATAAAAGGTAATATCTTGGATGTTGGTTTTAGTTCGGATATATGTATCTATAATTCCTGCTGAAGGAGCTGTATAAATGGATTCCACATATTGCCAATCTCCAGTTCCTATAAATTCAGTATATGCCCCCCCAGTCCCTGCTAAAACACAATCAATTTCCATAATTGCACCAGCGGGAGCTTTAACCCACGCAGATGATTTATATTGCCAAGCTCTTAAACTTGACCCTGATGAAATGGCAGTTCCTTCATAAGTAACAGTTCCGGCAGTATTGACAGAGATACATCCATTCCCATTATGTTGTTCAGACGTTACATAAGCAAGTTGGACTGAATTTAGATTACTAAATCCCGCAGTATTACCGTTTGTATCCCCACCAGTATTCTGGTTAAGGGATAATAATTCTAATATATTTGCATCACTTGTCCCTGTCCTCTGATTCAATGTTAGGAGTTCAGGATTAAGTGTATCCCCACCATCCGATTGATTACCAGTTAATAGGTTTGTAACAGTGGTGTCAGGAACACGGTGTTCAAACCTGGGTTGGTTGATTGGAATCTCCCGCCCCATGTGGTCATAAGCTACGCTGTTCCTTGCGAAAGAAAGTTCTACTTCGGGCATTATGGTATGGCCGTAATGGCGCTCGACGGCTACTTCCATATGTTCACTCCCTGAATACGGATATATCTAAGGATAATGCGTTTGCATGAGTATAAACGGCGGTTCCGGTACTTACAATTAATCCATATAAATCTTTACTATTTACACCAGATTTTAATATTCGTGGAGTTGGTGTGAAATCGGCCACTGCTTTATCTCCTGCCATAGAATACTCATTAGAATAGATAGGAATTACTGCTATGATGTTATCAAAATCTGTACTAAAAACAGGAGCCGAGGTGTTGGTGTATGTTCCGGCAGATGGTGCGGTTTTAAATATAAATAATAAGAGTGATGCTTTTATATTATCTCCGTCTCGTAGAGTTATGCCCCCTATTTCGCACTTTCCTTCGTTTATCCTCATTATATTAGCTAAAGTAAACGTTGTTCCGACACACACCGGAACACTAGTGGTTCCGCTATATGTTGCTGCGGTATTTGCTATTGCAGTAGTAACTCTTTCTGGATCACTCAATGTTTTACCGATGACGTTTTCCCCTGCTGGAGTTGGAGCCGCAATAAGTGCTTCGATAGTATCAGTATTCAAATTGAGTTGTTCTAAACTTAATGTAATCGAAGCATCATCCATAGTTACATACAAATTGCCTTCTTCATCTCCTCTTAATGGTACATAAGTTTCTCCATATTTTACATACAATACACTGTCAAGAGCTTGTTTTGTTTTGTTTAAGAGGTCCACTTGGGTTCTTGTAACTTCTTTCCGGTCTTCCCACCCATCTTCTCCTCTTTCTTTTGAATCTATAAATGTCATTCCTTTTCCTCCCCATAATTATAAAATTTTTATATATCTCCGAAACTGGTTGCTGTTATTTTCAGTTATAATATTAATATCGAGTTTTTTCCAGCCATTTTTAAGATGATTTGTATCAACAGTCATCCTACATTCATTTTCAACGTTATCATTACGGATAACATTTATAGGAATGGGTTCATTATTTAAAAGGGCATTTGTCCGTAGGATTGTAAAGGTTTCATCATCTGGCATTTTTAACTTAAAATTAATAAAGCTAACATTTTTTTGAGTTATTTGACGAGGTATTAAGTCATAAAGGGCCATGTCAAGTTCGCTGGGAATGTGTCCTGGCAAACCTATTAAAAAGATTTCTCCTTGGGGTACTTGGATTACTGCTCCAATTTTGATTGTTGGAGGATGACCGGATAGAATTGCGGCCCCAATTGGTCCAGCTATTGTAGCTCCACCAGAAACAATTAGAGCTTGGCCTTGTAATGTTATATTCCCAGCCGTTTCGATTACCTTCGAACCCCCTCTTATCGTGACAGGAAGTCCACTTATCTCTGCCAATCCAATTTCTGTACTTTCCCATATGGTACTAAAATTCCAATCAACAAAGGTTTCGGGATTTTTCATTTCGTTTGTTGTTTTCCCTATTCCTAGAGGGGAAGTTGCTTGTCCTGATGTCTGAGTGTTCCAATAACACGATGTTGCGGTGGAACCAGTGGGTGTTCCGGTTAATCCTCCACTATTTGTGGTTCCGCTTACGCTTCCAATCGAATAACAGTTTGTTAAGGTTGTTGTTGAAGGATTTCCAATTAGCCCCCCAACTTGGTCGGTCCCGGTGGAGTTGGATTCAGAATAACAGTTTGTTATAGTATCTCCAATGGTGCTTCCAATTAATCCTCCTAAATTGTTTGTTCCATTTATTGTTCCAATTGAGCAACATTCCTCGAAAGATGTGGATTCTGCGAGTCCACAAAGGCTTCCAACATGATTTCCTCCGATTATTTGACCGATTATTTTTATTTTTTCAATTACGGAATTGTTTATATATCCAAAAAGACCTACATAATCGGTAGACCTATTTATATATATTCCACTAATTGTTTTTCCATTCCCAAAAAATTGTCCAGTGAAAGGGGTTGTGAAATCTCCTCGGGGATTCCATCCCGCGCCACTATTATAACTGGCGTTTTGTGTAGGTGTTGCATCTATATGATTTTCTAGTTGGTAACATGCTGATAGGGGATGTTCTTCTGTTCCGATCGACTCTAGATCTGTAAATGTCCGGATGAGGAACGGGTTCTCTGGAGTACCTAATCCACAAAGAACCTCTTGAAAAACAGCGCATTGAAACGTATCTTTTTGAAACGGCATATAACCACTACGAAATTACTAAATCAACTAGTTTTAAGAGTTCGACTGTACCATAAAATGTGTTCGAAGACGTGTTTTTAAACCGTATGCTTGTTATATTACTTACAGTGTTATTCCAGAAGCCTGAGAAGGTGTTAAATCCTGACTGAGCTTGGGTGGCATAAAAGGACGAACTTCCACGAACCCATCGTGGTTTACCAGTAACAGGTTCTATTGTCATTTTTCCACTTAACCAGTTCACTGCATTCCATTTTGTTTCCCCAACACGTAACACCTGTTCACTGAGAGATGCAGGGTCTTCTATCACAGAGCCGTTATTATCGATAAATGATTTTACTTGTCCTGCATAGTTGTAACCCGTGTCTCCGTTGAATTGTAAGATAAAAGGAATGTCTCCTGTTCCGTTCTTGTAAATATTGTATTTTAAAATGTATTCTTCATCCACATTCCCATTTAGTCCTGTGAAGTCCGTATAAGTAACGGGGCTTCCACTGCTGATTGTTTTACGTTCAACGAGTTTAGGCAGCCGGAAAGTACCGTCCACACTAGCAAAACCAGGCAGATAATTAGGGTCGATTGTTCCTCCGGCACGTGCTTTCACTATTGCATTGGCCGTTCCACCAGTAGCCGAAGGGTTCGCCCCATCTAATAGGTCCGCATCAAGGCCACTTCCAGCCCCGTCCACGGTTTTTATTTTAGTTAAGACATCAGCAGCAGTATAGGTCGCTGTGGGAAGATAATAAGCCCCATGCTGCCCGTCCAGGAGGTCAGCGTTAAGGCCACTGGAAGGACCATCAACTGTTAATAATTTAGCTAAAACATCAGCAGCAGTATACACAGATGATGCTAGTTTTGCATTGATATTTGTTTGAATTGTACTGTATTGTACTCCGTCTAGAAGATCTGCGTCGAGTCCGCTGCCTGACCCATCAACCCCTAAAAGTTTCGCAAGAACATCCGCGGCCGTATAATCTGAAGAATTTAATTTACTATTAATGATTGTTGAATCGATTGAATTTAAGAGCCTATACCATGAATACCAGGTGCTATTGTAGCAGGTCCTGACATAGACATTGTGTGATGAGTCATATGATGTGTATTTTTGATACACCATTGATCCATCCTGGATGACTTCTAACATTCCTGCCAGGGCCACCGGATAGTTTGAGCCCGAAGTGGCATCTGTTGTGCTGGGCTGATGGTATAGTCCTGTAACATCATAATTATTCAAATCAGCAGATGCAGGAATGTTGGTTTTTTGAGATAAGATTTTGGTTATTTCTTGTCCATCGAGGAGATCCGCATCAAGTCCACTACCAGACCCATCGACCGTTTTGATTTTTGTAAGAATATCCTCGGCAGTATAGGATGATTCTGGCAAATAGTAGGAACCCTCTTCTCCATCAAGCAAATCGGCGTTTAAGCCAGAGTCCGGACCGTCGTTAGTATCATTCCAGACTTGAACCCAGGAACTCCAAGTGGAGTTTTTAATTCTCGTATAAACTGTAAATGGAGAATCGTATCGAATATATTTTTGATATACAACATTCTCATTCTGAATGACTTCAAGAAAACCAGCTACCGGGACGGGGTAATTTGAACCCGCAACCGCTTGGGCCGTTATGTTTTGATGAAAAATTCCTGTGGTTATATAAGTATCTAAATCGGTTGCGTCTGGAATCAGTTCGACAATAATTGAGTGAGAATCGTTCCAATCGCTTGGTAAAATTAGATCGGGGTTATCTCCATCTGCAAAGGTTGATACTTTATTGTGTTTAATTGTAATATTCTCACCCCACATCTTCCCATTTTAGTTTTGGATAACCAAAAAAAACTCTTTCTCCTAAAACAACTTTGGATCCTGTCGTAATGGTTGGAATATCTCCACTAAGGGTAGCTTCCCCTATTGGTACTATCACCACTACCATTTTAACTCACCGTTGCTTTTAACATTCCATTTACATCGAATTGAACAGTAAATGGTCCACCATCTGATGTTTTGTTCGCATCAAAATCCATATATCCCATTAATATTTTATCTGCATCAGTAGCCCCTTCGTTTCTATAAATTATTGCATATCTTGCTGTAATATAACTGTTTGCCCATTCTGGGTCGGTTGCATCTAATCCTACAACTCCAGTTCCTGGAGTGATTGTTTTATTTGCAAGCGCTTGTCCTCCCGCCGTATATCCTTGAGATCCTGTAACCTCGTCGGTTATATCTGCTTTTGTTTCGTGAGTATTTTGATTGGGGGTATAATTCGACGTACAAAGCATTACATAAATATCGTCTGTTAAATAATCTATCCTTTTATCTTCTGCTTCCGTTCCTCCCCCTAAAATATTTACGAAAGCATTTGTATACCAGTGTGTACTTGCTGCCATTTTTTTTCCTCTTTCTTAATTTGTAATTTTTCCTAAGCAAGCGTTAGGTTGGAGTTCCCTCGGTTGCCATTCCTTGTAATATATAAACAAAACTTCCGCCAGTGCTGGATCCTTTATAACTAATAGAAGAGACTTCTTGATGAGTAAAACTTATAGAAGTACCTCCAGGAATGGTTATATCAGTTCCCGTTCCTCCAGTGGCTTGTCCTATCGAAAGAATTATAGATACTGAATCTGTATTTATTAAATGAGTATGAGTAATATTCATATCTGGAACAATATTTGTATTACTCGTACTCGCATTGGTTACCGTTCCTGCAATATAAGCTGGAGGGAAATTTCTTCTTTGTTCCTCTAACGTTGCTGGATTGACTTGTTCATCATCTATGTCCAATACATTTACTCCTACCTTTAGTAATTCATAGATGCTTGCCAAAAGATCTCTACAAGAAATCATTTGTCCCCCTCCAGGTCTCCAATACGTTTAGTTAGTTTCATTATCATTTTTTCCAAATCGAGTTGTTTCTGTTCTATATCGAGTTTTGATTTTCGATTGTTTACAACTTCCATTTCTCCCTTGCTTTGAATTTGAATTTCTTTACCCATTTTAATCGACCACCGGGATAACTCCAACTTTCCTTATGACTGGGGATAAATCCGTTCCGGCATCTCTTTCTAAATTGAACCTGAATCGAACACATTTTTGATAGAAAGGATATTTTACTGTTTTAAGTCCTTCGATTTCGTCAAGTCTAAAGGTGAGAGTCCGATCTGTTAACATTCTTATTCCAATAGATCTTACTGCTTCATAATCTCCTGGACTTTCTAAATCGACAACAACTCTAACCCAAGTATCCGGTTCGACATTCGGAATGTAATAACCATCTCCAATTACGCTTGTACAAGTTGTATTACTGCCA
This sequence comes from Desulfosporosinus sp., assembly GCA_049302315.1. Taxonomy (GTDB): domain Bacteria; phylum Bacillota; class Desulfitobacteriia; order Desulfitobacteriales; family Desulfitobacteriaceae; genus Desulfosporosinus. The sequence continues at coordinate 10,522 of JBAQLX010000246.1, read as the reverse complement.
AAAACAAGTTCGAAGTCTCCAGTTTCTGTTGCGGTTGTTATAGATTTAAACCAAAATCGTATTTGATTAAAATCACTTAAATCTTCGTTTAAGGTTTTATATGCTAGAAGTCCTGTAGCTGCTCCTGCATTAACTGCTATTTGGGAACTGTAGGTTCCAGACTGATGATCTGCATTCGTGGAACAAGTTACGTTTGTGCTTTGGGCGGTAGTAAATGCAGTTTCACATTCATCGATTGTTCGAAGGTTTGAAATAATTCCCATTACATTATCTATCCAAATTGAACAACCATTCCAAGCGGTTCCGCTTACAGATCTTTTCAATCCTAACGAAACTATTTGAGTTAAAGCTTCGGGATCTGTTAAAGGAATAGTTACTCTTGTCCAGGTATTTGCAGCTATCACAGGGATGTTATGGAATTCTCCTGTTGCAGATTGTGCCGATGTTCCAATACAAAATTGGATGTCGTTGGCTGCAAGCCCTCCAGACTTATCTGTTCTAATATAAAATTGTATACTGTCATATCGACTCAAATCAAGATTCGCAATCGAAGTTGACATAAACACACTGCCTTCGGTATAATTGGTAAGAGCTACTTTGGCACTTTTCGTTCCTTCTTGGTAAACACTTCCATCTACAGTGTGGGTCAAGGTTGCACTATCTTCTATTTCAACCCATGCCTCTTCACACCTATCAATAATCACTTGATCCTGAAGAATTATTTCTTCGTCCAAATCACAATGATAATTGTATTCGTCCTCTTCATAGCTTCCTTCATAATTGGAATAGTCAACTGAGCCATGATATAGTTCATCAAGGGTTAATCCTGACTTGATATTTGTCCATATCGTATTTTCGACCGGACTTGCCAGTTCGTCAACGGCCTCTATGTCAACATTAATGGTCCCATAGTTTTCGCTACACCACATCCTTAACCATTCCCAGTGACTAAATTTATCTATCGTCGAGGACAAGGGGATTGCTTCTTGTAGAATAGAATCTCCACAAAGTGGAATTGTTACTAAACTACCTTTTGTTTCCGGAGTTCCTCCACTTAAACCGAGAGAAAATTTTATTGCATATTGTTTCGCATTATTATATGATAAAACTGGGGTTGAAGAGTTGTCGTTTGATTTTAACGTTAGTCTCCACATGAATTGGTGTCCAGTGCTTGGGAAGTTTAAGTATTTCCCCTGCATTCTCTGCCAAGTTGTCCCGTTGTCATTTGTTACGTGTAGTTCATATAAAGTGTTTACAGGCAAATTTAAATTCATATCTGTTGCTATAGAGCCAATTCCATCCGTAGTATCTATCATTGATGATTGGATTATTCCTACTGGAGCTAAAACGTCTTTTTGTGCGATAATATCAAAAATCATTGTTTCAGCAAGTCTATATTTTACTCCAAGTTCCACACGGGGTGGGGGGTATTGTCCTTGAAAAACCATGAAATCTCCGCCTCTTCCTGGATAGTTAATAGTATTCAACCAGGTTTCTGCGGGAGTGTGATTGTATAACGGATCAATTACTAATCTCCAATAGTATTGTCCAGGGTCTAGGTCTATATTATAAAATTGGAAACCGAAGACTTCGGTATTTATAATATTATAAGCTCCTCTTCCATAACCTCTCAAATCTTTTGTATCAGAAATAGCTTTTATTCCAGCTCCGGGGATGAACAATTCCATCCTTACACTTGCGGCGTTTCTATAAAATCTAGCATCCAAGTTTATTTGGGTCAATTTAGTTGGAGAGGTTAAAGTAAAACTATTTCCTGGGTATGCAGATAAACTTCTGTTATCTTTATAAATCAGAACCTTACGATTATGTCCCCCTGTTCTTTGAGAGGCTTCCCTATTTGAACTAAAAATCATCTCGGTACTTGTTCTTTTTTGAAGTTTACAAATTCCTAAAGAATGATCACTGTGATCTATTTCGGTATAACTTCCAATCCCATTATCACTTTCATATTCTCCTTCGATTGGTGGATTTCCAGCGAAATCTTTAAATGACCAATAATAATTATTTACGGTATTACTCGCTAATTGATAGCCTATAGTTTGTGTCCCTGCGAGAATGGGTTCGACATTTTGAGAAGCAGAAGCATCATAAAAAGTGCTTCCAGTCAAATTATATTTGATTCGTTCTGGGGAATTATAATTGAAAATCCAATCTGTTTTCTTTTCCAATCTTCGAATCCTTTCATGATGGCTTCTCATTCTTGAATGTCCAAGCACATCTTCTTGATCTATTAAAATTGGATCTGGAGTTATTCCGGGAATATTCACCGGAACAGTAACGTATGCAATCTTTAGTCGTCCATAGGGAATTAAATCATCTGGAGGAATAGGTTTTCCCGCAGCAGCTACGTCTCCCTGAACAACTTCAAATTGCCCTTCTTTATTTAAAACAATAATGTCAATTCTATTTCCATATAATGATCGTTCTGAAATTGTTACATGAGTATCTAGGCTCTGAGTTTTTTCACCATGAATTATTGCATTGCCTTTTACAACATTATAAGTTCCTTCTTTCGCATAGCTTTCTTCAAACCATATGTCTTGGGGAAGCTCTTGATATTGCACTCCGTTTGTAGAGGTTGCAAAAGATTTGTTATATCTACCAGCAATATCTATTCGAATTGATATACCTGTTGCATATTTTATCACAAGGTAATAACTATCTTGAGCAAGATGGTGTGAATTGAAAAGGAAAGTACAGTATCCACCAGTGGTTTGGCTTGCGGGAATTGTTACTTCGTAAGACGAAATTAATTCGCTGTCTATGGTATCTGTTTCGAGTGTTCTGAGTTCTCCGTGCAGAACTTTGTTCGCACCAGAACTGTTTTTTACATAAACTTTTATACTTTCAACAGAAGATTTCTCAATATCAATTGTTTGACGAATATAGAGATCATTAATTGGTTGCCAATTTACTTGTGTTGTTGGCTCATTCATTTGATCGATGGTGGTACTTACTGGGGAGATTAAAAAACTATTCTCATCATCATCTAGAACATATCCTTCTCCAAAGTTGTCACAAATTAGTTGGGAAGCCATTGCCTGTATTCCACTTTGAATCAACTTAATATCGTCAGCGTACGCTAAGTGCCCCCCAATAATGTCCTCGGTCACTTCAGTATAATAGTTTGGCATATGATTACACCGCGGTAGTTATAATTGTAAATTTTAATTCAATAGTATTGTTTTTAGGCGTGTCGGGAATTTGACAAATACACCAATAATTTCCATTCACCTGAACGTTGGATGTATCAGTAATCCCTATTTCTTTTAAAACTGTACTGTTTCGAATATTTCCGTTTGTTTGTCCTTCTGCATCTTTTATAAAAATTGCGGAAGATACCATTCTTTTCGTTCCAGTTTCTGGAGTATTCGTTAGAGTAACCCTAGAATAATTTCCGTGGGTTTGTGCAGTACATTCTTGAGAAAGCCCCACGCTGTCTTCCGTAGGAATAGTGGTTCCGACCCCAGCAGACATCACAGAAAAATAGGTTGAACTATTTGTGAATCCTCTTGAGAGCATCTTATTTTTTCCATTTTTAGTTATTATTGCTGCCATCTTTTATATCCTCCCATTCTTCTGCTGAAATGTATTTTTTCCCATTTATTTTTACTCTTTTTCTTATAACAGAACCATCTTCTTGCGTTGCTTCCATTATTATTTCTTCTACGATGTATTTTTCTTCTAAATTCATAAATTTATCACCTTTGCTTTAGCAAGAATGCTCGTTATTTCTGGAGTAATTCCGGCAGTGTTTGTTACTAATTTTGCTTTCAATCTTAATGTTTGGAAAGGTAAGGCCGTAATGTTAATTGGATTGTTTTGATTTGTAAGTAAATTATTTCCTCTCAGCGTTTTGAAACAAGCGTTCGCTTTGCCCCCATTCACTAACTTCCATCCAATTCCAGATTCATAAACCCCCATCTTCCCGGAGATTGCTTGGTTATAATATGCCATTTGATAATAATTACTATTATCAAAACCTCCATCTATATACCAACATATCCAGTATTCCTTTCCAATTGTTAAATTAATATCAAAAGGAACGAATATTTCAGTATTATTTACCCAATTAGCTTTTGGAATATCTCGATAAGCAATAACAGTTCCACCATTATTTTCTCGAATGATAATTCTTATGTTTCCACTTGGATTTCCAACTTTAGAAGGATTTCCAGTTTTTACCCATACCCCCGTTAACCAAGAAGCTGTTGGAACAAAGCTTTGATATACTTCGGTATAAAGTCCTTGTCCGAATGGATGATTATTGTTTGAAAGGGTTTGCTGTTTATCTACAATATCTTCGAAAACATCATATTTTATTGAAGTCCCAGATGGTTTGGTTTCCGTACAATTTATTGCATCCCAATGACCCACATCATATCCTGCGGGGAGGGTAGGGGAAACTATTCTTGTCGTTACATAATTTCCGCTTTTGTATTTATACCAAACAGCAATGTAGAATTTGTTAACTGATAATCTTCTCTGTCTCCGTACCCATCCTTGGAATGCAAAACCAAAATCGGTTCTATTTACAATTGCTGGAGTAAGATCTGAACGACCCCAAAGATCATTATTCCAACCCCACCAAACCTGACTCCATTGTCCTCCATCCCAAAGATCTTTCCTTTGGCCTCCGCCAACTCCTTCCATGACTACGGCGTGGGTGGTATCTCCGGTAGTATTTTCTATCCAAGCACTTACTCCAATTCCAGTAATGGTTGCATCTAAGGGGATATTCAAATTAAAAGTATGAAGATGTAAATAATCACTCCACATATCATATCCTTGAAGTTCTCCTTCTTGATTAAACCAAGATGCATTATAACCATCAGCATAGGTGAGCATATTCATTACATCAACCCAACCACTTCCCCAAACCCCATGAGGGAATCCTTCTTTAAATGGATTGCTTTGGTCAATGGTTATTGAGGTAGGGGTCGAGGTAGTGTGTGTATTTCCACCTTCAATCAAAAGAATAGATTGATCAATTAGCCTTGCCACTTCGAATTCTAAATTAAATCCTAGATTGAATCGTGCGCTCTGGCCCCCCTCGGCACCACCATAAGCTACATTGAATTTTGCGGTTACTGCCGCATACATATCGGCTTGGATAGATTCGAATTCGATCTCTGGTAATTCATAAATAAATTCTGCATGTTGAAATTCGACATTAAATTCTGCACGAAGTAAACCTTCATAACTATACATTGGCAAGACTCTAGTTCCAAAAGCCTTGCATCTATTTATAATTAGTTCCAACTCATGTATGGTAAGAAGTTTGAAATTTTTTGGAATTTTATGAACTGGGATTTGTAATTCAAATACCCCAGCATCCCATTTGTCGCCAGCCCATACGTACTTGTCCCATTCTTTCTCATCCCAAATGAGACAATAATCAGACATGTCTTTAATTAAAGGGATTACGCCAAGATACTGATTAATTTCGGCTTTAATCAAACCATAGTTTTGATATGTTCCTTCGGTATTTAGAAATAGAGTTCCTGTTTCTAGTGCTTCATGTGTACTATTTAAATATGTCGCTTCAATCAATTCTGAGCCAAAATTAATGTCATCGACCAGTTCTATCGGATCTCCTCGATAAATGAAAGTTTCTTCGGTTTGGATTATTCCCTGAATATCCGTATCAACAATTGTAATCCTTTGGATTACTTCTTCTGCACAAAGATCATCACAATCTTGACCCTTTTTCCCTATTGTTATTTCTATACTATGAATACCGGCGCTTTTTGTTGTTAACTCTAAAATTGGTTTGTGTGGGATATCGATTTGATAATATTCGTATAAAGTAATTTTCTCATTTTTATCTTCTCTTGTAGCATATTCGTTTAGAATTCTTTTTTCAAACCAATAATCTTGTTCATCTTCCCAAGGGTATCCAATTGGATAAGTATATGCATAGTGTTGAGGGACAATGTTTTCTAAATATTTTCTTCTAAATATCCCATACAATTTTCCAATTTCGTCAAGAGATTGGTTCTGGGTTGCTTCAGTTGTCGGGAAATGTGTTTCAACTTGCTCTTGTAGTCCCCAGTATTCCGTACTCATATACATATTAAAAGGTAAGGAACTAATAGACGAAGCAATATTCTCATTCTTTATTTCCGTAAAGAAACACCTTTGGTGTAGAGTTTTATTAAATAGAGCTTCCTCAATCATATCGACAGAACTTTCTCTTTCTATAAAAACCCTAACGCTTTTTAGCGGGTAAATTCCTTGGGAAAAAGCTCGTACCCCAATCTTGTCCAATTCCACTCCGATTGTTGTTCCTGAAAAAATAATTCCATGTGCTTCTTGCATAAAATCGTCTGGACAGTTACTGCAAAAAAGATCTATAGTATCTGTTGGAGGTTCGAATGATGGATAAATATTTTCAAAAGTGGTTAGAGTATAATAATTTTCCGAATCCGAAAATTGGTTAAATATTTCTATAGTATATTCTCCAGGAGGATATTCGTTGAGAAAATTTACTACTATTTCCTGATTTTGTTTCTCTAAAAGTTCATCGGCCTTAAGTGTTTGTGTTTCTACTAAATCTTCTCCCAAAGATAGCTTAACAGTTAAATCACTAGTAGGATTCCCAATTATTTTTCCTAAAAGAAACGAATATGATGTAAATCTGTCGTTTGGGGTATATGTAATGGTATATTTATCATCAACTTTCCCTACGTTTCTATAAGCAAAAAGAGGTTGGGTCCTTGTTATGAAATATATACTACCAGTTTTTGTTTCCCACTCTTCATTGAAACTTTTTAGGTTCCCACAAACAGCACTAGATGTATAAATTGTATAATATTGTTGGTCTGTTAAATCTCCGGTTCTAGAAATTTCTATATAATATTCTTCTCCCGCAATTAGGTTTATGTCAAATCCTATTTTCAATGGAAGGTTCCTATTATTCATGAGTACATCATTATCAATCAATTTTGAATCCAACAAAGTACCATCTTTATATAATTCTATTACAATATCGTCACTTGGATTCCCCATAGAGGGGCCAAATTTTAATTCAATTTCTCGTAATCCATGATAATTTGGAACGAAAGTTTGTCTCAGTCTTTCATTTTCGCTAGATTTCCCTAACGTCATTATTGTTTCTTCACCGTTTTGGATTACATCATCTATGACATACAATTCCGTATCATTGATTTGTATTGTTTTATTTGTATGGATGTCAATAATTGAATTAGCCAATAGATTTTGTCGAATTTCCATAGTGACTTCTTTACTACAAATGAAAACTGGAGCATTCAAAGTAGTATCTCCAACAGCTATTGTGAAATCATATGCGAGAGGATAACTCCCATTTAAATCAAGGTTTAATGTATTATTTCCATTCCATACAGTTCCTTCGAAAGAATACGTTTTTCTTTTAAAAACGGGCCAAAGTTGATTTGGTTGCTTGGGAAGAATTTGTTGAAACTTCTCATAGCTTTCTAGTTTGATTTTTTCCGTTTCATCGTTCGTTGTTTTGAACGCCAAATCTTCTCTTATCCACGGAGGAACTCTTTCTGTTAACATTGTTTTTCCTATCTTAAGTCGGTAACTACTTCTACGTTTATTGTATTAATTTTTGCAACTTCATAATCTTCTAATAGAATGTTATTATCTTCGTCAACATCTTGCCCCAAATTCAAAGGATCGATTTGGATATCATAAATATCATATTTCTCAAGAATTGCCTCATAAATGTAATGAGTCGCTTTACTCATCATGATTTTTTTGCCGACTCCATTATATCCTATAAAATTGGTAAAGGCTTGTGCAATGTCTTGTTTTAAAGTTTGACGTTCTTTGGGAGTTAAATCCGAATCATTCGCTATTTTTATTATAAAATTAAAATCAACATATAACGGAGTAGCTTTTTGGCAGATCATATAGATTCCGGCTGCCTTTTCTTTGAAAAGTTGTTTCTTCAAATATTCAACTTCCTCATCGATGGTAGTATCAACATATATTGCAAAATTACCATGTCCATTTTTATTCTCGACAAGATTATAATTATTAGTATAAAAACCTTCTTCTCTCATTGCCCATTCTAGTGCGCCTTTGGTTCCTTTCTCCAAAGCATATCTTGCAATCATGGCATTGGTACGGAGTTCTTCGATAGATTCTTGATCGGAACCCCCCCATGACTCTTCTTCATTAATAACTGAAATTTCTTGTATACGAGGTTCCATTACGGTTAGTGTTTCTTCACCAACGTAAGTATCGTGCCCAGTAAGCCTTGATTGGGCTTTCACTCGAATATATTCTTCTTCTTTGTATAAGATGGACTCTTGCATGGTAACATATTGAATAGGATCTATACCTACTGTTTCAATTATTTGAAATAATGGAATTGTGATATCGGCGGTTCTTTCTTCATAAGGAATGTCCCAGGAAAACACCAACGTAGTTTTACTTGGTTTCGCAGGAGCCCTATAACGCAAAGGAGCGGCTATTTTTTCAACATTATCCCCATCAGTTGCACTGACTAAATATCCTTCATTCATCGACTCTTGAATAAAGCCTTCCCAGTTCCCCATTTCTGAAGCTAGGGCTGCAAACAATACTCCAAAACGTCCTCTCCGGAAACTAGTCGAAGTTAATAATCCTTCTTGAACAGCATGAGAAAATAGGGACTCTAAAATTTCAGTTGGAGTTCTAACAGGGACCACCAATGACTAACCCCCTTCTAAACTTTCCAAAACTAGAATCAATTCCGATTAAAATACTAACACTCCCATCTTTATATTTTATAACCTCTTCTAACGACAATGCATTAATTTCTTGGTAACGAGGCACCAGAGCCTCAATATAAGCTTCAATTTCCTTTATAACTAGTTCATCAAGATTTTGGCCCAAAATTCTCCAAAGTTCACATCCATAGTTTTCCAGACCGACACATTTACATTCCCCAACTTTGGTTTTCAGTTCTCCTGAAAGAGCATTCCATAGGGCGGCCTCATCTTCTAGAAGGGAAAATTCGTTTCCTCTAACTAAAATATCTTCAAAGTAGTTATCGTTTGAATAAGTTTGATAATCATCAATAGTTACCATCTTCGGTCTCTCCTACAATTGCCCATTTAAAACTCATATATTCAATACTTACCCCTACCCAAACGGGGTCAATTATCACAATTCCGCTACCACTTGAAGCAACCGATGGCAATTCTCCTACCCTACGAGCCCAAACTTCGGTTTTTGTGTTGGGAAACTTGACTAAATATCGATATGGACTTCCTATGCCATAATCAACTCTTTCAATAAAACCAATACGAATTCCGATGGGAATTTCTGAAATATTTTGGGGTTTGCCAGTAGTTGGTGTTCCCGAACCTGGAGCGCTCATTGTAGATTGAGTGTTGGTAGTATTTCCTTGGGCGATAGAAGTTTCGGCAACGCTTTGAATTGCTTTTTTGGTTTCGTAGTGTGTTCTCTGAAATTGTCGGTTTCTTCCTTCTCCCATTTTAGCCACCTCTATATACTCTTTCTCCACTTCTTGATTTGTGAGCTTTAAATAAGGTATTAAATCCGGTATAGTCAAAATCAACCCATGAGGTTCCTTGATAAAGTTGAATAATTCTATGATTTGATGGACTACTATACCAAATGATTCGACTTCGAATTCCTGCCGCGGTTAATTTCTCATATAACCAGTCACTCATTGCATAGCAATCCCCTTGTCCACTAGATTCAAGACATCCCGAGTCTGAACACGAATGAGAATAAGTAAATGTCGCTCCTTTTGCTCGAATTTGCTCGATTGTTTTTAGGTCAGTCGAACTTGTGGATGAAGAGGTTGAGGGGGGAATTGGTGGCGCTTCTTTTAGTGTTAAGTCATAATTTATTACTTCATTTGGGGCGACAGTACATGTTTGACCACAAACATACATTATCTCGGTTTTGCTAAAATCTTCAATTTTGGGAACTTCAATCCACTTTCCGGGATAAACATTATGTGAAGCAATTACTCTAATTCCGAGTTCGACATTCTTTTCTCTGAGGGTTTGGTTGATAATTTGCTGAGCATATTCTTCTGCTTTGCTCTGGTCCAAATCGGTTCGTTCATATTTTTGGGTATTGGATTCAGTTATTTTGGTTTCGTCTCCATAGATTTTCTCTATGGTTCCGTTTTTATATGTAACTTGAACTTTAAACGATTTGTCTGCAATTTCACCATTCAAATATTGATATAGCTCCCTAGGCATCATATCGGGAGTAAATTTGTATTCGGCAGCAGATTTTCCTTTAAATTCTTGGATATAACAGTTCTCAAACTGGTCAATATACATATAAAGACCATTTTCTGCACAAATCTGATTAAAAACACTCTCATACGTTGTTGAGGTGGTTGTTCCACCAGAAGATGCTGGTGAGCCACCACTCGCAGGAGTTAGTGTTCCATCTTTGCCGTTTGGTTGGGTTTTTGATATTCCACAATTTATACAAAAATCCGCATCACATGCAGAACAGGTTATTTCACCCTCTGCTGTTG
>JBAQLX010000245.1:0-2546 GCA_049302315.1 Desulfosporosinus sp. | reverse complement strand
CCATTGATATCCCCAAACGTTCCCTGCAGCTGCTTGTCTCGGAAGAAGAATTGGCAAAGCGTCGCCAAGCCTGGGTAAGACCCGAACCCAGGTTCAAATCCGGTTATCTGGCGCGGTATGCCAAGTTGGTTACTTCCGCAAACAAGGGCGCTGTTTTAGTCTAAGGTCAAGGGATACATGAACCATTTGACACGCTGAATTCCGCTACCCAGCCAAGGGGCTGTTGCAAAACTTAAGATTATTTCAAGGTTGTGGTGTGCTATCCCCAAAAAGAGAAATTAAACACCTTCGAAGTGGTGAGCAATCTCTTTTAATATTGAAAATGCCCAAATAGAATAGTAACAAAACCCACGCCAAGGGCATTATTTCTTTGTCAATAACGGGTTGCCCCTATGGAAGTGTGGTGCAAAAAACCGAGCGGGACTATTTTCAAAGTCTGGGTATACCGATCATCACCTTGGAAACCAATGTACATAAGGAACGTCCGGCCGAGGAACAGATCATGCGTGTTAAAACCTTTGTCGAGATGTTGTTGTAATTGACTTTTGATACTTCCATTATGAGAATTACTTATTAACCTACCACCTTTGGTTAGAATACTGTGTCGGAAAATAGTCACGGTATTCTAACTTAGGAGGGAAAAAGAGAGAAGACGCATAACAAGGCTTGCTACCCCCTGCGTCTTCTCTTTGCTAGGAAAATAATCAAAATTCGCCCACACAACAGAACCTTCGAACTAGGTCTTTAGGACTTTAGACCTATTCTTTTTATTTCAAGGCAATGATAAAATAAGGGCTGTATTTAGGACTGTATGGATATAGTATGGAGGAATTGTTTTGATTTGGCATAAAATTAACACAAAAAAACAAAATCTTATTATTATAGGTGGTTCAATTGTCTTATCTATTTTAGTCATGGGAGTTATGAATATTATTGTACATATAAGTTAATAAAGGCCTGTATCAAAATTAAAGACAACCACCCGAGTAGTTACCCCTGTAATTTTAATAATTACAGGGCTTTTTGCTGTTTATAGCTTTATTAGAAAAATGCTCATTCCAATTGTAAGCTAAAACTTCCGTACCCCTATAAACTCAGCTATTTCTTCCAAAGCTTTACGTGCTGGGACCTGGGGAAGAGCCCTCAGATGTTTTTTTGCTTTCAAAACATATAAATCGACCAAATGCATCGACTCATCGATCGCTCCAGTATTGATGATCAGTTCAATCGTTTCCGACACTTCTTCATCTGTTTTGTCAATTTTTCCAAGCAACGCCTTTAAATGAGCAGGGTTCGTGGACGATTTCAACGCCAGGATCATGGGTAAGGTCATAATTCCCTGGCGCAAATCTCCCCCAATTGGTTTCCCAAATTCGGAGGGCTTGGCCGTTAAATCTAAAACATCATCGACAATTTGGAAAGCCATTCCCAGCGAATGTCCAAAAGCGCCCAGGGCCCAAACTTGACGACTGGGAGCTCCCGAAACCAAAGCACCTAGTCTGCAACAGGCGGAGATCAATAAGGCCGTTTTACGTTTTATACGGTAATAGTACTGTTTTGAGTTTTGCTCTACGTCAAAGGAACAATTAATCTGCTGAATCTCCCCTTGGCACATTTCAACGCTGACCTCTGCTAAAATGCGTGCAACCTCCGGATGATCAATCTTCGAAATGAGCATCAATGATTTAGCTAACAGGTAGTCTCCCGTTTGCACGGATACTATATTGCCCCAGTTTGCTTTAACCGTCGGGCTCCCTCTTCTGGTCATCGACGCATCAACGACATCATCATGAACCAACGTAGCCATATGAATGAGTTCCAAGGCCATCGCCACTGGCATTAACTTTTCCAAGGAATATCCATAGAATTTCCCGGCTAGGAGCGTGAAAGCCGGGCGTAACCGTTTTCCCCCGGCAGCCAATAAATGGACAGCCGAATCCTGGAGAATCGGATAATCCGTCTCTACGAATTTGGTCAGTTCTTTTTCAACCCGTTGCAGATCCAAATTTATTTGATTAAAGAGCCAGAGTTGTTTCAAAACCGGTTCACCTGCTCGCACCCTTTTCTTCATAAGATACCATGTCTATTGGCAGTTCGGCTAGTGGATCTTCCGACTTCGTCTTGGTCGGTTCCTCAGAGGCTGGGATTTCATCCTCATCCGTTAACAATTCATCGTCGGTCTTACGATCGTCCGCCTCACTTTGCTCATTTTGTGTCGAGGTAACATGGGACGACGTCGTCTGCTCAAATACTTTGTTGAGCATATCAACCGGGTTATTCAGATTTGAGTTTTGAAATTCTTTGGCCATATCATTAGTTGTTTTCCGAATTTGGAAAACAACTTTACCAATTGTTCGAGCGATATCCGGAAAATCTTCAGGCCCAAACAAAATAAGCACAATAACCATAATCAAGAGGATTTCGCTCATACCCATGTCTTTGCCCCCCCCTTATCCAATCGTAAGACTCCCACTTCTACAAGTGGGAGAGGTAAAACTTATTATGCTTCGGTGGGGGTTGACTCCGACTTCGCCGCTAAGAATTCC
>JBAQLX010000244.1:0-10652 GCA_049302315.1 Desulfosporosinus sp. | reverse complement strand
GAAGGATAAACCATATAAAGATATTGTCTTGAACCTGGAAGATTTGCTTAATCATGCCGAAGAAATAGCACGTTTACATGTACATCAGGAAATAAGTCATCCAAAACGATCTTTGTTACCCAGGGTTAAGCAAAATATGGAGTTCTTAACCCGAGCTTACCACGAAATTACGGAATATTCAGCGAGAACACAGGATAATGTGCCAGCTACGGAATGGTTATTAGATAACTTCTATAGTTTGAAAGACTTAAGAGAGGAGATTCTAAAAAGCTTCCCTGATAAATTTGAACGTCAATTACCACGTAACGCCAGCGGGGATTTTCAAGGATACCCCAGGATTTACGGGTTATTAGTTGAACTCATCGAACATACGGATAGTCAATTGCTAAGTGATACGCTCAAAGCGTTTATTAACGTCTATCAGGTTCAAGTGCCCTTGTCGAGCGGGGAAATATGGGCAATTCCCATAATGTTGAGAATTGTCCTTCTGGAAAATATCCGAAGGTTAACTGAACAAATCCTTTATACCCAAGCGGAAAGAGAAGCTGCGGATCAATGGGTGATGCCCTTGTTGGAAGCTGAGCATGGACCAGAAGAATGGGAGGAGATAATTAAAACGCTCACTGCCCAAGAGGAATACTCATCGGCATATGCAGAACAGATACTCAAGCGGCTGAGGGATCTTGGTGTCGACTCTGCACCGCTGTTACATTGGGTCGATCGAGTTGTCGCTCAACAAAATACAACGATTGAAGAATTGGCAAAACTTGAGCGTCAGCGTCAGTCTATGTACCAAGTTTCCATGGGTTATGCGATTTCGAGTATTCGCTTTGTCACAGCTGAAGATTGGCCTCGTTTTTTTGAAGAAGTAAGTTTGGTGGAAAGTGAATTTAGAAAGGATCCAAGTGGTGTTTATTGCAAAATGGACTTTCCGTCACGAGACGCATATCGCCATCAGGTCGAGAAGATTGCTCGACACTTCAAAGTCTCAGAGCTGGTAGTTGCTCGGAAAGTGCTTTCAAGAGCTGAAAGGGCGTATAAGCAAGGGGAGTCTTTAGCGTCACATGTGGGTTATGATTTGCTCGGGCCGGGACGGGTTGAGCTTGAACAGGAATTGAAACAAGACTTTGGAGAGTCCCGTGACCCTGGAAGTAGGATTTGTCTAGCGGTTCAACATAAACCTGTTTTATTTTATTTTGGAAGTTTGCTTATCGGCGTAGGAGGTCTATGTGTTTGGGCGTTATCGTACGCCCTTCAATTAACGCCTCTCTCCCTGAATTATGTTCTTATAGTTGCAGGGCTATTGTTTTGGGCGAGTAGTTTGATCATACCCTTGGTCAATTGGGTCTCTTCGCTACTGTTTCACACCGCTTTCCTACCTAAACTGGATTTGAGGGAAGGGATTCCACAGGAATTGCGGACAATGGTTACTGTGCCAACGTTATTAACGAGTCTTGGCAGGGTTAATGAGTTGATTGGACAAATTGAAGTTTGTTATCTAGCCAACAAAGACGATAATTTGCATTTTGCAATCCTGGGGGATTTTGCCGATGCCTCGTCCGAAATCGTTAAAGGGGATGAGGAGATCATTGCGGCGGCAACTGAAGCAATCGAAACCCTAAATAACAAGTATGGTCAAAGTAGGTTTTACTTCTTTCATCGCAAACGAATTTTCAATGCATCTGAAGGTGTCTGGATGGGGTGGGAGAGAAAACGTGGCAAACTGGCGGAATTTAACTCCCTTTTACTTCAAGATGGAGAAACCAGTTATGACGTTCAAATTGGCGACTTATCAATCCTGTCAACTTTTCGTTATGTAATTACGCTTGATGCAGACACCATGTTGCCACAGGGGACTGCCAGACAACTAATCGGAACTCTCGCCCACCCTCTGCACGCTCCGAAGCTGAGTGAGGATGGAAGGCGGGTGGTGCAAGGGTATGGGATACTTCAACCGCGGATTGGGGTTTCTGTTCTGTGCGCAAGGGCGTCTAAATTTGCACGGATCTTTTCAGGTAAAGTCGGGGTTGATCCTTACACAGCGGCGGTATCGGACGTTTATCAAGATGTATTTGGCGAAGGAATTTTTACAGGCAAAGGAATCTATGATGTTGCTGTCTTTCATCAGGTCACGCGTAAGGCTTTTCCGGAAAACACCATCCTCAGTCATGATTTGATCGAAGGGTTGTATGCCAGAGCAGGACTTGTAACGGATATTGAGCTGATCGATGGGTATCCGGCCAATTATCTCGCCTATATGCGTCGGCAGCACCGCTGGGTCAGGGGAGATTGGCAACTCCTGCCTTGGTTGTTTAAATCTATCCCGTTTGTTTCACGCTGGAAGATTTTTGATAACTTAAGGCGGAGCTTGGAAGCACCCGCCCTATTATTGCTTCTCATCTTAGCTTTCACGGTCTTTTCTGGAGAGCCCTGGATCTGGGTGGGGCTAATTTCATTAAGTATCATCTGGCCCATGGTTTTAAATATGAGTTGTAGGCTCTTTACCAAAGGAGCAGAGCAGGATAACTTGGCTCAAGATATGTTGACCATGTTTGTACAGTTCTCGCTTCAGTTTTTGTTTCTTCCGTATCAAGTCTTTGTCATGCTTGATGCTATCATCCGAAGCCTTTATCGGCAGTTTCTATCACACCGCTACTTGTTAGAATGGGAAACTGCCGCAGATACGGAGAAACGCCTGGATGTCAGTTACAAAACAATGGCCTGTAAAATGTGGTCAGTTATTTTATTTGTCTTGGTTGCGTCACTAACTATTCGTTACTCGTTACCAACGAAGTTTGGGCGATTTGTCCCCTTGGCAATCGCTTGGTTAGTTTCACCTTGGGCTGCCTATCAAGTAAGTTTGCCCATCCAACCTAAGAAGGCGATACTCTCATTTTCAGAACAGCATGCCATGCGACGTTGGTCAAGAAAAATCTGGGCCTTTTTTGAAGAGTTTGTCGGCAGCGAGGATCACTGGCTTCCGCCAGATAATGTTCAAATCGATCCTCCAAGCGGTGTAGCCCATCGAACTTCCCCTACAAACATAGGACTAGCTTTACTGGCAAATTTGGCTGCTCGGGATTTCGGGTACATTACGTTAGCAAGGATGCATGAACGAATTAAGCATACGCTCCAAATTTTAGAGGGGCTCGAACATTGGAAGGGGCATCTTTACAATTGGTACGATACCAAGAACCTTGTGCCCTTGGCGCCCCGCTATGTATCAACTGTGGACAGTGGAAATTTTGTGCTTTATTTGCTGACTTTAAAATCCGGTCTTTTTGAGACCTTAAATAAACCTCTGCTGGATCAGGAGTTTGCACGTGGGCTTAAGGATACATTTAACTTACTAATTGAGTCAGTTGGTAAGGATACTTATGAGGAGCTTAAGCATTTTGGGCAAGCGTTGGATCAAACGCTGGCTTCAGATGAGGCCTGGAATTTTGAGAACTGGATGAATCTATTGTCCCTATGGCCGGCACTTTTCCACGAACAAAAACTAACCCAAGAGGGGGTTTATTGGGCAAGTCGTCTGGAAATGATGATTCTTATGTTTCGTCAGGAAACACAAGATTTTTACCCATGGGCCGTCGGCCGCTCTCAGATAGAAGCCCTGGCGCTTTTTAACGCGCGCATTTTTAAAACATCAAGTCTCGATGAACTCTCCAAGTGCTATAGGGAAGGACTGGAGGAAATTGGTTTTTCGAATGAGATAAAGGAGATGATTCAGCAAGCGCTCCTGAAGATCCAAAGTTATCAGCAAGCGTCAGCTGACCTACAGCAACAGCTTGAGAAGATGGCTTTAGCTACAGATTTCGGCCCGCTGTTTGATGAAGCGCGCCAGCTCTTTTCGATTGGCTACCGTGTTGCAGAAAGCATGCTTGATAAGTCCTGTTATGATTTGTTGGCTTCAGAGGCGCGTCAGGCAAGTTTCATAGCCATTGCCAAAGGAGATGTGCCCCATAATCATTGGTTCAAGCTCGGACGTTCTTTGACCCTGGCGAAAGGAAAACGGAGTTTAGTCTCCTGGAGTGGCACAATGTTTGAATTTTTAATGCCGCTCCTGGTCATGCGAAATTATGAGGGAACCCTTCTCGATGAAACTTATCGTTCTGTAGTCGAGGTGCAAAGGAAATATGGAAAAGAACACAGCGTACCCTGGGGAGTGTCAGAGTCCGGGTTTTACGCCTTTGATCCACAGCTGAATTATCAGTATAAAGCCTTTGGTGTTCCAGGACTGGGTCTTAAAAGGGGGTTAATTCAGGATCTCGTGATTGCACCTTACGCAAGTTTCTTAGCCTTAATGGTTTCTCCGCGAGAAGCATTAGAAAACATTTTGGCAATGGAACAAATGGGTTTTGCGGGACGGTATGGCTTATATGAAGCGGCTGACTTTACCCCTGAACGTATCCCTGGCGGGCGTCCATTTATGCTGATCCAGAGTTTTATGACTCATCATCAAGGCATGAGTTTCTTAGCGCTTGACAATGTGTTGCATGAAAATATCATGCCGAAGCGTTTCCACAGCGATGCCTTGATTCAGACCACAGAGCTTCTTCTCCAAATTCGCTTACCTGAAACCACTCCGGATACCCCTCAATTAGAAGGGGAGCATGTTGTGACAGAACGTCAAGTTAAGAGCTCTGATCTGGAAAAAAACCAGTTGATTATTATGGAGACGGCCAAGAGTCCGATTCCTGTCACGCACTGTATTTCCAATGGGCAATATTCAGTTATGTTGACGAATGCCGGGTCAGGGTTCAGCCGTTTCCAGGAGATTAGTCTCTCACGTTGGCGCGAAGACGTGACCCAAGATGCCTGGGGGATGTACTTTTATATTCAAAACCTGAATTCCGGTGAAGTCTGGGCCGCAACGCACCATCCTTGTCGGAATTCCGGCGAGGATTATAAGGTGACCTATGCTCCTGACAGGGTAGAGTTCTCTCGCAAAGATGGTAACATAACAACCCGTACGGAAGTCGTCGTATCCCCGGAAGACCAGGCGGAAGTGCGCCGTATTTCCTTGACTAATCACAGTAAATACTACCGAACAGTGGAAGTCACAAGCTATTTTGAAGTAGTTCTGGCCAGGTTTAGTGAAGATTTGGCACATCCGGCGTTTGGTAATCTCTTTATTCAAACCGAATTTAAGCATGAGGCTTTGTTGGCATCCCGCAGACCACGCAGTGAAAAGCAGTCTCGGTTATGGCTCATGCACACGGTTGCGACGGAGGGAGAAAAGGTAGGTTCGCTGCAATATGAGACAGACCGTTCACGTTTTATCGGACGGGGGAGAAGCCTTGCCAGGCCGCAAGCGATAGATGCCAATCACCCCTTATCTAATACCGTTGGAGCGGTCCTGGATCCGATGATGAGTTTACGTCAACGGGTTAAGATTCCGCCTGGGCAAATTGTTCGGGTTTCCTTCTCTGTTGGTTACGCGGAGAATCGTGAGGAAATAACTCGGATTGCCGAAAAATACAGAGATCCGCTTGCTGTGAACAGGGCTTTTGAACTGGCCTGGATCCATAGCAAAATGGAGCTTCGTCATTTAAATTTGACGGCAGCACAGGCAAACGAGGGCTTAAGCCTTGGTGGTCATTTGCTATATCTGAGTCCCAGCCGGAGTGAGGTGTCGGAATACATTAAGAATAATCGTAAAGGACAGTCTTCTTTATGGCCTTATGCTATTTCCGGAGATCTGCCCATCGTTCTTGTCCGGGTAAACAATGCCGAAAGTTTGGATTTAGTACGCAGACTTTTAATAATCCATGAATACTGGAGACTTAAAGGCTTGATTGCTGATCTTGTCATTCTTAATGAAGACGAGAGCGGTTATTTTCAGACCTTCCAGGATAACCTAAGGGATTTAATTTCCATGGGGCATGCCCGGGATCTCTTAAATCAGTCAGGCGGGGTCTTTCTCCTGCAAAAAGGCCATGTTCTTCGAGAAGATATCAATCTCCTCTGTGCTGCGGCCCGAATGATTTTTCATGGAGATGGGGGATCGTGTTCTATTCAAGTACGCAAAAAAAAGAAGTTGAAGCCTGGATATATTGAGCATCGCGAGGCGGACGCCTCAGACAAGGCGTTACTCGAAGATCGAAGTGCGAGGCGCGAGGTGCGAACTGATAGCCCGAATATCGAGCATCGCGAATCAAGCATCGAGCATCGCGAAGAAGCTCAAGACGCTATGCGGGGACAATTGCAGTTTGCGAATGGATACGGCGGATTCAGCGAAGATGGCAAAGAGTATATCATTCATTTGCTAGAAGGTATGAACACTCCCTTGCCCTGGATTAATGTCATTGCCAATCCCGGGTTTGGTTTTCAAGTATCAGAAGTGGGCGCCGGATATACCTGGTCTCTCAATAGTCGGGAGTACAAGCTAACTCCTTGGTCAAATGATCCAATTCTGGATCCTGCCGGGGAAGCCCTTTACCTGCGTGATGAACAAAGCGGTGAATCATGGTCTGTTACGGCTGGTCCTAAACGTGAAAAGGGTTCCTATACAATCCGCCATGGCCAAGGGTATTCAATTTTCGAGCATAGCAGTCATGGTCTGAAGCAATCTTTGCGTTTCTTTGTCCCACTGGACGAGCCGGTGAAGGTCATTGAATTAAAGATTACGAACAATACAAATCATGATTCACGCTTAAGTGCGGTTTATTATGCAGAATGGGTACTGGGCGTGGATCGCCAGCTAACTGCTCCCTATCTGGCGACAGACTATGATCGAGAACGGGACATCTTTTATACTCGAAACACCTTTCAAGAAGAATTCGTAGGTAGGATAGGGTATTTAACTGCTTTGGGAGCTTCAGTGTCAAGTTATACCGGGGATCGTTCGGAATTTATCGGACGGAACGGGACTTTGGAAGATCCCAGGGGGTTAAAGCTGGAGCTATTCTCCAAAACAGTTGGAGCTGGTTTTGATCCTTGTTCTGCTCTGCAACTCATATTTTCCGTAGCTCCCGGTGAGACTAGGACCATCACCTTCTTACTTGGTGAAACAGAAAACCGTCAAGAGGCGGAGAGACTCATATCCGCTTATGGACAGCCCGAAAAGATTATTGAGGCGTTTGAGGAAGTCAAGAGGTATTGGGACGAGTTATTGGGCAACGTTCAAGTTTACACACCAGACCCATCGATGGATTTGCTTCTTAATCGCTGGTTTCTCTATCAGACAGTAGTTTGTCGCGTCTGGGCCCGATCGGGGTTTTATCAGTCAGGGGGAGCATACGGCTTTAGGGATCAACTTCAAGATGTGATGGCCCTAGTCTACACGACCCCCGAGGTCACTCGCAAACAAATTATTCTCCATTGTGGCCATCAGTTTGTCGAAGGGGACGTGCAGCATTGGTGGCACGCTGAAACGGGAAAAGGCATCCGCACAAAATTCTCAGATGATATGTTATGGTTGCCTTTCGTAACTGCCCATTATCTGGAACGGACAGGGGACGCAACTCTATTAGATGAAACAAACGTCTTTCTTGAGGATCACCCCCTGAAAGAGGATGAAGATGAACGATATTCGATTCCCTGGATTTCCAGGGAGCAGGGAACTGTGTATGAACATTGTATTCGTGCCATCGAGCGGGGCTTATGTTTTGGGGAACACGGCTTGCCCCTGATCGGCTCCGGAGATTGGAATGATGGCTTTAGTCGCATTGGCATCAGGGGAAAAGGAGAGAGTGTCTGGCTCGGGTGGTTTTTGTGTCTAACGTTAACTCTTTTTGCGAGCATATGTGATGATCGCCAGGATTTGGAGAGGGGAGCGCGCTATCGCCGGATAGCGGAAGAACTTCAACAAAATATGGAGCTTCATGGCTGGGATGGCGGTTGGTACCGGCGTGCCTATTTTGATGATGGTACACCCTTGGGATCTACGCAAAACAGGGAATGTCAAATTGATGCTCTCGCCCAGTCCTGGGCAGTAATTTCTGGTGCAGCCAAGCCAACTCGGGCCCAGGATGCTATGCTGGCTTTAGAACACTACTTATGGCGTAAAGAAGATGGGGTTCTCCTGTTGCTTACTCCGCCCTTTGACAAGTTCCTGCCCAATCCGGGCTACATTAAAGGGTATGTTCCCGGGGTTCGGGAAAATGGCGGACAGTACACGCACGCAGCAGTTTGGGCTATCTTGGCGTATACAAGTCTGGGGGAAGGGGATAAGGCCGCAGAACTGTTTCAGATGTTAAGCCCCATCCATCATGCTCGTACGGAACATGAAGTGAATCGCTACAAAGTTGAGCCCTATGTTGTTGCGGCTGATGTTTATGCCTCGCATCCGCATATTGGCCGGGGAGGATGGACATGGTATACCGGAGCAGCCGGGTGGATGTATCAAGTTGGGTTAGAGGGAATCATAGGCTTTAAACGTCAAGGAGATAAATTGGTCTTGAAGCCTTGCATACCAAGCCGCTGGCCGGGCTATCGCTTAACATATCAATATAAAACGACAAAATATGAGATTTTTGTTGAAAATCCAAGGAGCAGAATGACCGGGTGTGAAAGGCTCACTTTGGATGACGAAGTGTTGCCGGAACCTGAGATTTTGTTAAAGAATGACGGTCAGATGCATACGGTTCGGTTGACGCTGTAAGTGATAAGTTGTAAGTTGTAAGAAGTAATTGATTTGAACGAGTTCACTTAGACGAGGTACCTTTCTTTGAGATAATGTGTTCCCTTGGACATGGCATGTGGAGAGCGTATTGATAGAGCGAAAATAGCCTGATATCAAGGGTGCATAAAAATTACCCCTTAGTTATTCTTTTTGTGGGTCTGAGGGGTTATTTTTGTGGAATAATCATTCAGGAAGCTCATTTTCCAGATTATGATAATAAAGATATTCTTCCTCTGGTTGTTTGGACGATGCAACTCAAGATTCAGACAATTCGTCCTTCGTCTTTCATTTGCAGAGTTTTTAGATTAATATCCAAAAACTCTTGATAATTATATAGTTTTGGCATATCATAACAATGACAGCGAAATGGAGGTGCGTTGAATGATCGAACGAAAAGCATATCTGGATCAGCTGATCGGGTTTAAGGATAAACAGTTAATAAAAATCATCACAGGGATTCGCCGATGCGGCAAATCCACCCTGATGGAATTGTATCAGCAATATTTGCGGAGCAACAGTGTATTGTCTGAGCAAATCATATCCATCAACTTTGAGGACTACGACAATCAAGAATTGTGTGATCCTAAAGCACTGCACGCATATATCAAGGAGCGTATTGCAGTTGGGAAAATGACATACATTTTTCTTGATGAAATACAGAATGTGCCGGATTTTCAAAAGGTGGTTGACAGCCTGTATATCAAAAAGAATGTGGATCTATATCTGACAGGCTCTAATGCCTATATGTTGTCAGGCGAACTTGCAACTCTGCTATCGGGCAGGTATGTGGAAGTTGAAATGCTGCCGTTGTCTTTTAAGGAATATGTAACACATACAGGTGATAGCCGAGAGCTTGGGCGAAAATATATCGAGTATTTGGAAAACAGCTCTTTTCCTTATACGACCGAGCTAAACGGCAATCAGAAACAAATATATGAATATCTGAACGGTATTTACAGCTCGATAGTAATAAAAGATGTGATGAGTCGGTATCGAATCTCCAACACCATGATGCTGGAAAGTATTATTCGCTTCATCTTTGACAATATCGGGAATCACCTGTCCACCAAAAGCATTAGTGATGCTATGAATTCAAACGGAAGAAAAATTGATGTTAAAACCGTTGAAAAATACCTGAAAGCACTTATGGATAGCTATATTATTTATCAGGCAAAGCGATACAATGTGAAGGGCAAGCAATATTTGAAGACTCTGGAAAAATACTATATCGTTGATATTGGTATGCGCTATATGCTGTTGGGCGGCAGAAAAACGGATGTGGGGCATATTCTGGAAAACGTTATCTATCTGGAATTGCTGCGCCGCAGATATCAGGTATATATCGGGAAGGTGGATGAGCTGGAGGTTGACTTTGTTGCGATGAATCATGAAGGCATCGTCTATTTTCAAGTTGCTGCTACCGTCAGAGAACAGACTACATTTGAGAGGGCAATTACGCCGCTCAAAAGAATTTCCGATCATTATCCCAAGTATATCCTCACTCTTGACGAAGACCCTGACGCCGATTACGAAGGGATCCGTCGGCTGAATGTGATTGACTGGCTGATGGAATGATCCTATTTTAGATCCTGCAGGGGAAGCCCTTTACCTGCGTGATGAACATAGTGGCAAAGCTTGGTCTGTTATGGCTAAGTCCTAAACGTGAAAAGGTTTCATATACAATCCGCCATGGCCAAGGGTATTCAATTTTCGAGCATAGCAGTCATGGTCTGAAGCAATCTATGCGTTTCTTTGTCCCGCTGGACGAATCAGTGAAGGTCATTGGTGGCATTCTGAATCGGGAAAAGGCATCCGCACAAAATTCCCAGATGATATGTTATGGTTGCCTTTCGTAACTGCCCATTATCTGGAACGGACAGGGGACGCAACTCTATTAGATGAAACAAACGTCTTTCTTGAGGATCACCCCCCTGAAAGAGGATGAAGATGAACGATATTCGATTCCCTAGATTTCTAAGGAGCAGGGAACTGTGTATGAGCATTGTATTCGTGCCATCAAGCGGGG
>JBAQLX010000243.1:0-2809 GCA_049302315.1 Desulfosporosinus sp. | reverse complement strand
ACTTCGTTTTTGAGCCAGTTTTTACCGGCTGCTACGTTATCATCGTCCTTGCTTGCCAAGTAAAGAGCCATAAACACATTGCGAAGCAAGGTTCCTGCAAAACCGTCGCCACTGATATTGCGACCAGTCCACTCGCCCGCTGTCTTAAACCTGGCACGGTTTGCCTTCGAATTTTCCATAAAATCCTTATATTCATTAACGCCAAAGCCTCTGGCCAGTTCCTGGTATGCTGATAACTTATAGATATTATTCTTTTCAAGCTCCAGCCCCTTGATATAAAGCTTCTCCTCTGCGGATAATGCCCTCCACATGAATGAGTCAAATTCACTGGGTATGAGTTGGTCATAAGCAATCTTTTTAGCACTCTCAATTACTTGGGCAACAGGTGATAATTCGCCACTTTTTCTCATTCTTGAGAGCTCATAGGCAACATCAATGTCCTCGATGTTTTTATAAGACGTAAGTACTTTTAGTGATGCGGCATAAGCCGCTAAGATGTAATCTGCATCAGTAAAGTTTGGCTCCTCTTTATCATCAAGGCGCTGCATACTCCTTATTTGGGCCTTTACCTCGTCTTCGACCTCAGGCATTATTTCATCCAAAAAGGCGGTTTTTTCGCTTTTTCTTTTGCGTAGCACAAGTAAAACCGTGCCTTTTACATAGTTACCCGCTTTTAGTCCGCCACTTTCAGTTTCAGTAGCAATAGTCCAGGCCGCTGTTACCTGCAATCCTGCTGCCCAGACGATATTTCGGAGATCCGCCCATACACTTACATCT
The DNA here is from genome assembly GCA_049302315.1 of Desulfosporosinus sp. Classification (GTDB taxonomy): domain Bacteria; phylum Bacillota; class Desulfitobacteriia; order Desulfitobacteriales; family Desulfitobacteriaceae; genus Desulfosporosinus. Next base: position 2,032 of record JBAQLX010000243.1, on the reverse strand, counting down.
TGATGAGTAAACATAATAATTTGCATACCATTATCAGGCATGTTTGCTGCAAGATTTTTATAAACGTAAACCATTGCACTGTTAAATGAATGGTCGCGCCCACGAACTGCTAAAATTCTCTTGCTATCCGTGTACCATTCTGGTAAAGCCTTGTTAAGTAGCTTTTTATCCCATGCTAGAAAAAATTCCGAAAGTTCATGATAATTAACTGCATCAGCATATGGAGGATCGGTTATCCATAAATCTGCATTATTCGAAATGTCTCTTGAATCCAATATCGTTATTAATGAATTGGTGTGTATTTCATACGACTTCTTGGTAATAGTCCATAAATTAGATAGATCATCAAAAGCTCTACATCCAAAATTAAACAATGTGTTTAATGATTGATTTGAAAAAGCATTTACTACTTTCTCAACTCCAGAAACAGAACTCCAAACACTTAATTTTGAACTCCAATCACAGCACTTGTTAACTCCCAATAAACCAGCAACAATCTCTTTTTGTTCACTTGCCAAATTATCAATATAGCTCAACATTAAGCCATGTACTAATAACTGACGAGGCTTAAAAAGTTGATGCCAATATTTCCAGCCACGCTCACGAAGTAATCTTGATGTCTCATCCCCAGCTTCTATTTCATTGCTTGGTATATAGCCTCGATCTTGCCACTCTTTAAATCTATCTGAAAGTAACTGGATTACCTTTTGTTCTCTTCCTATATCTTCATTAGTTGGTGCAATATAATAACGTTCTTTTTTAATCTTATTGTTTTCATCTATATATTGATGTGTGTATTTTATACAATATAATCTTTCCTTAAAGGTATCATCATCTCGGGCTATAAACTCATCTTTACTCCACTGCCTAAGTCCATATCCTTCACTTGAATCTTTACGCAAAGCAGAGATCGGTACACTCTTTTTACAATGTGGACAATACATGCTACCACTTTTTATTGTCGCCATTTTATCTGCTGCATTCATTTGCTTTGAACTTAACCCACTTATTATTTCTATATCAAAACCGTGATTACTCTCGATTAGAATTGCCGCAGTCATCGTTCCTTTGCCAATTACCCATGAAGGTGATAGAGGAACTGTATACCCACATTCAGGACAGGTTGTTTCATTACAATACAGGTAAGAATTTGCCCTGTCACCATTTTCATTAGTTTCAATACCCCAGTCTACAATTTGCTTATCAACCTCATCATATACCTTTTGCTGAAACTCTCGCAGTTTAGCAACTTTATTATCACTTAAACCTGCAATATTAATGCCTGCCCAAGTCAAAAGTCCTGCAATAGGGTTAAGGTCGGAAGCAAACACATCACAGCCCATTCGTGCTGCTTCAAACGGAACTGATCCACCGCCACAAAAACAATCACCAACAACAGGCACTCTGCCAAATCGCATCTTCCCAAGTTCTGTGGTGAGTTCCTTTAAGTTAGCTGCCTTTGTACCAAGATGCGCATTGATTTCTTTCCACAACTCAGGGCTTTCGTTTAAATATTCCTCCGGTCGCATACAATAGGTTAGCTTTTGATCATAAGACATTCGACTCCACGCTTTTTCAAGTGAAGTTGTCTTTGCCTCAGCTGTTATGCCAGCTTTCCATGAAGGTATTATTTCACCGTCTTTTTGGGCGAAATACTGTTCACGCTCTCTTGTCGTCAATATTTCAAAAGCGTCCATGGCAGAGATTGATTTTGTTTTACGATTTAATAACCCCTCTTTGTCCATTGACATTATTTTAAGGAATATATCCATATCCTTTTTAGGTTCATCACTTACAGGTAGCAGCAATCCGAGCAGTGCCGCACGCACTAATACAAGAGGTTTCCTGCCCCACCATTTTCCCAGCCCTGTTAAGGTCTGCCCAAGATTAGCTTTACGTTCCTTATAGCTTTCTTTACTGACCTTAGAAACAGGAAACTGCACTTCAATAAAGGATTTATCGTAATTCAACAAATTATTCCTCCTCACCGCGTTTGAGCATGGCATCAAACAACGAAAACTGTCGCTGTTCA
>JBAQLX010000242.1:0-3762 GCA_049302315.1 Desulfosporosinus sp. | reverse complement strand
CATCAGTTCGGCACTGCTCGGGGTTCGATATTCGTGATTCGAAGTTCGAATAGAATGCATTGGCAGAAGCCAATGCAAACAAAAAGGCGAATATCGATCTTCTGAATATGCTCAAAACATATATTTGACAAGTAGTTGACAAGATATTTATTAGATGTTAAACTCATCGAGTGTCGTAAGTTCGATATTCGATATTCGAGGTACGTTGGATAAAAGATCTCTGTATGGAGGTCTTTTATTATACTCAAAAATAGGGAAAACAACGTAGTTGTTTAACATAGCCTTTTTAGTTAGATGAACGCAAATAAGTCTCGTATTTTCTTTTTCATAGCAATGAAGTCAAGTTCATCCGGGCAACGGGGATAAGTAAACGGGACCGGGATGATTTCACGAATGCTGCCTGGTGAGGGTTGCATGATAATAATCCTTTGGCCAAGGATTAAGGCCTCATCAATATCATGGGTGACATGGATGCAGGTTTTATGAGTAGACTGCCATAATCTTAAGAAATCGCTTTGGAGCTCAGAACGTGTTTGAGCGTCAAGAGCGGCAAAAGGCTCATCCAGTAGTAAAATCAGGGGTTCCGCTGCCAGAGCACGAGCGATAGCCGCCCTTTGGGCCATGCCGCCGGATAGTTGGTTAGGCATTGCTTTGGCAAACTCGCTTAAACCGACCATTTCCAGCAGTTCCTGGACGGTATGTCGCAGAACCTTTTTTTCAACTCGCCCCTTAATCCCAAACGCAATATTCTCTTCAAGAGTCAACCATGGAAAAAGGCGAGGTTCTTGAAAAACCATCACTCTTTCCCGACCTGTAGCCTCAATTGCTTTACCCTCAAGCAGTATTTGACCGGATGTCTGCTTCTCCAAACCGGCAATGATCCTCAGGAGGGTCGTCTTGCCGCATCCGCTGGGGCCAATCAGGCAAATTAACTCACCTGAAGAAACTTCAAAGTGAAGATCCTCCAGGGCTTGAATCTGGCCCTTACCCAATTTAAAATGTTTAGTAATCCCATTGATTTCCAGGAAATTTGTCATGTGGGCGCCTCATGAGTGTCAACCTTTTCTTGCCATGGTAAGAATCTTTTTTCGAGATGGCGAAAAATAAAATCCAGGGAAAGACCGGTTAGGCCAATAACCAGGACCCCCACGAGCGTTAAATCGGGCTGGGCCATTTCACGACCCTCCTGAATCAAATAGCCAATACCCTTGGAAGCGCCGAGCATTTCTGCTGCTACCAGGGAACGCCAACAATAACTAAGACCCAGTCTCATACCGACAAAGACGGAAGGAGCAGCCGAGGGGAGATAGACACGAGTTATCAGACCCCAGCGAGAAAGACCGTAGGTGTAAGCCACTTCCTTCAGTTTTGGGTCAGTGCTGGCAATACCATGCAAAGTATTTAGGAATATGGGGAAAAAGGCGGAATAAACAATGATGGCAATCTTGGGAGCCTCGTCAATCCCCAACCAGAGGATGAACATGGTAAACCAGGCAATACCCGGGACTTGCTGAAAAAAATTCAGGCAGGGCGATAAAAAGCCTCGCACAGCGGGAACCAGGCCCAGTAGGAAACCTAAAGGAAGAGCGATACACAGTGCCAGGCTAAACCCGCAAACCACGCGGTACAGGCTGGCTCCTATGTGTCTTATTAGTTCACCATTCCCGGCAATGGTCAAAAGACGGTCCCAAATCTGGGAGGGCGGAGGAATGAGGTAGTTATTCAACCAGCCAAAACCACTAAGAATTTCCCAAAGGACAAGAATAAATAAGGGAAGAACTGATCCCTGCAACAATATTAGGCAAAATCGTTTTGACGCCGATTGACTAATCGCTCCCGTCATAGTTGAGGTTTCGTCTCTCTTGTGCTTGGCGGAAGCCTTCATAATAAGATCCTCCCTAAAAATCAGTTTGTGGGAAGGTAAGTGGGATCGACTAGCTCGTCCACGAGTTTATTAATGTCTACGGTGGCACGGATCATACCCTCTTTTTGTAAAAAGGCAGCAGATTTAAGTAAATCATTTTTAACTTGATCAAGACTCATCTCGAAGGTGAATTCGGGATAAAGGGCCTTTACGCCTTGGATATCCATTTGATTTTGTTTTGCGGTCATAGCCAATGCTTCTTCGAGGTTGGTTTGGCTCCAATCGATCGAAGCCTTGTGGACTTGTAGGTAGCGTTTCACTATTTCGGGTTGAGTCTTTGCGAATTCGCTGCGTACGGCAATGACGGTTAAGCCCGGGATTAATCCTTCCGCTGAGCGTAATTTCTGAACTTTCCCGGATGCAAGAGCCTTGGAAAGCAAGGGCTCAGGGAGAATGGTGGCGTCGACTTGTCCTGCGGCAAGAGCAGCGGCCCCTGCGCTGGAATCCAGATCAACCAGTTCAAGATCTTGCGTTGTCAGACTCACTTCGGATAAAGCCCGGATTAACATCTCGTGCAACATTGTTCCTTTTTGCATAGCGATTTTCTTATCTTTGAGGTCGGCAACTGTTTTTATGGATCCATCAGATTTAACGACCAGACTTATCCCTTTGGGAAAGCGGGAATAGGAGGAAACGATTGTAATGTCATTTCCGTTAGCTTTCGCTAAAATTGCCGAAACATAATTAAGACTATTGGAGAAATCAAGGGATTTGGCAGCAAGGGCTTCCAGTTGATTGCTTGGGACTGTAAGATCATGCCATTTGAACTCGATGTTATCTTTAGCAAACTCGTTTTCAAACATCTTTTTTTCCTGGGCGACGACGGAAGGGACGTTAATGGGTCGAGAGACGTACGAGGCGTTAATCGTCTTGAGTTTTTCAGCCGGGGCTTGAGTAGCATCTTTTTGGGTTGGTGCACACCCGGCAAGAATAGTTGAGCCTATAAGAACAATGGCGCTTAATAGAAAAATGGATAGGGCCTTTAAGCGAAACATATAATCACTATCCTTTGTTTTTTGTATTAACTATAAACTATTCTTTCATTGATGTATAGTTTGTCATAACTAAAGCTTTTTGCTTTATAGCTATTCTTTCTTTGGTTATTGAAATTCAATATTATGTATACTTGAAATAGGCGTTATTTCCGAGACAAATAATCGCAGTTCTCGCTGGGGCGAGATCTTGGCGTTGTCCTTGGAGTGCTCGTCATATAGTTGACGGATGCTTTCATTAAGAAGCTCCTATAGAATTAATAATGCATAGTTATTGCGGATTGTTGTTTGATTGATTCGCGAAATTAGTACAGCACGTATATTAACCGTGATTGTGAGTCGGATGTGTGAGATTATGCGCAGGAGTAGGTATTTCTTTGTCACGAAAAGCAGGATTTAACTAAAACATGGAGAATAATTCTTCTTTAGAAAACCAATAGGAGGAGTTTTACTTGAAAAAACGCAATTATTTAAGTTTTTTTACTCTAGTAGTCACCATTATTACTCTCCTGCTTGTACACGCCATACTGGCTTTGGCTAATCAACCTTCTAACCAAGTTGAACGGTTAGCAGGTAACACCCGCTTTCAAACCATGTGGCAAATCGCCTCGAAGTTCCCTAGAATTGTGGACAATGTTGTTCTGACAACGGGAAACAATTACCCTGACGCTCTCGCTGGCGTGCCTTTAGCGCACCAAAAAGAGGGACCTCTTTTACTATTACTTGACAGTCAAAAGTTTTCGATCTGATGTCTAAGCTACTAACCCATCATCAGAAGGATCTTCATTTTGAATAGCCATAATTATTCGCATTATGCGTAAATACCTGTATTTTTCAATAACGCGA
>JBAQLX010000241.1:0-5786 GCA_049302315.1 Desulfosporosinus sp. | reverse complement strand
CAGTGGAGGGTTTCGCCGAAGCCGCACGTCCCAAAAGGAATTCTTAGCGGCGAAGTCGGAGTCAACCCCCACCGAAGCAGAATAAGGTGTACCTCTCCCACTTGTAGAAGTGGGAGTCTTACGATTGGATAACAAAATCCCCCAACTCAAGGTTGAGGGACGAAAACACTCTGCTACCTTCCACCAAGTCTCTTCTCAATCATCCCATTCGCGATATGTGCATAAACTTCCTTGTTATTATATCGTATCTATGTCGAGCTGGCAACTAATCTGATATTATTCTCTGACTCATTCTTATTAGGATTTCCTTACAATTGCAGAAGTATGATATAATTCAGGATGATAAATTCCCACTCTCCTCATTCTTTTCACTATAGGAGGTTCAAATTATGCCTTCATCCCGGAAACCAACGCGTCCACAGCGCCAAAAGCGCTCTTCAAAACTACGGATCATTCTCCTGGCCATTGTCAGTGCGCTGACACTTATGCTGATTAGCGTAGCAGTTTTTGTTGGAATTGTTGCGGCCAGCATCCCAAAATGGGACCCTGCATTGCTTCATAACCAAAAACAAACATCCTTTCTTTATGACAAGGATAACGTCCAATATGCTTCATTGCATGGGATCGAAAACAGCCAAACTGCCTCCGACATTCCCGACCTTGTCAAGAAAACGTTTGTCGCTGTTGAGGACAAGCGCTTTTACCGGCATTTCGGAGTAGATCCCATCCGGATCATCGGCTCGGCGCTGAACGATATTCGCTCCAGAAGTACTAAAGAAGGGGCAAGTACCATAACCATTCAACTGGCCCGCAACGCTTTTATCGAAGATCCCACGGCCAAAACATTTACCCGTAAGATTCAGGAAGCGATTCTTGCCTTTCAACTTGAACGTGAATACACAAAGGATGAAATTCTCACATTTTATCTCAATAGAATTTTCCTTGGTGAATCGTCGTTTGGCGTCCAGGCTGCTGCCAAAACCTACTTTGGCACAGAACTTAAGGATTTAAAACCTGTTGAAGTTGCTCTATTGGCCGGTTTACCACAGGCTCCAAGTCAATATAATCCATATTTTCATCCCGATGCAGCCAAAAATCGACGGACCATCGTCCTCGGGGTAATGCGGGATGCTGGAATTATTACCGTCCAGGAATACGACACGTATAAAGATACCCCGTTCACCTATGTTGACACCATGAAGAAAACCCTCGGTGGCGCTCAAAAAACAACAGTATCCGATACGAGTTACAGATTCCCCTATTTTGTAGATTACGTTATTGAAGAACTGGAAAGCGCCTATAATCTAACCCCTGATCAAATCTTCAGCGGTGGTTATCGAATTTATACGACCGTCAATCCTCAAATTCAGATTGCTGCTGAAGCTGCTTTTGCTGACCCAGCCAATTTTCCCAAATCAATCGATAGCAAAAAGGTCCAGGGAGCTATGACTGTGGTTGAGCCTTCAACCGGATCGATTCAGGCAATGGTCGGCGGGCGGGACTATTCGACCCGCGGACTGAACCGGGCCTGGCAATCCCCACGACAGCCCGGATCGACGATCAAACCATTGGTCGTCTATGGACCAGCCATTGAGAAAGGCGGATATTTCCCAGGTACCGTTCTTGATGATATGCCTGTGCACTACGGAACATACACCCCTACTGACTTTGATACTATAAGTAAAGGCTGGAAAGGCCTTATTACCATGCGTTCCGCCCTTGAAGACTCAGTCAATGTCTATGCCGTCAAATTACTAAACCTGATTGGGGTCGACTACGGCTGGAAGTTTGGTAAAGACAATCTCGGACTCCCTCTGGAGCAGGGCGATCGTAACTTGACTTTGGCGCTGGGCAGTCCAGAGGTAACCACCCTGGATATGGCAGCCGCTTACGGGATTTATGCCAACAACGGTGTTAGCGTCACCAAACATGCGGTTGTAAAAGTTTTAGATTCTAAGGGGAAAACCCTGATTACCCCTAAAATCATCAAAAACCGCGTCATGAAGGAAACCACCGCCTATATTATCAACGATCTGTTACGAAGCGTCGTGACCGACGGAACTGGTACCAGCGCCCAAATCGGAAACTGGGCTGTTGCTGGTAAAACTGGTACCACTTCGTTGGATCCTAAATACTATGGCAATAAATCCGGTAACCCTGATGCCTGGTTTGCCGGCTATACTCCAAATTACGCGGGGGTAGTCTGGATGGGCTACGATGGGCCGGACGACGACAGACAGCATTATTTGCGAAATGTCTATGGCGGAAGCTATCCTGCCCAAATCTGGAAAAAAGTCATGACAGTTGCTCTTCAAAGTCTTCCTGTGCAATCAAAGTTTACAATGCCCGCAGGGATTATCAGCGGTTCCTTTGATACGAAATCAGGCTTAATCCCCAGCAGTTTAACTCCAACCAATTTTATCTCAACAGAGATCGCCGCCCAAGGAGATCTCCCCACCCGGATCAGCGATGTATGGATTCAAAAAGAGGTCGACGCAGATCAACCGAACATGTTAGCATCTCCAAATTCAAGGAATACTTTAACCAAAACATTCCTGAATTTACCCAGCCGGGATCCGTCATGGACATGGCCACCTAATGAGGCTCCCTACAGACCACCTACTGAGACGGCTCCTGATCCAGTATCTGTCCCGGATCCAGCAGAACAACCTTCGCCAAATAGTCCTTTACAAGTAGATCCCGCACTTCCCTCGCCCACACTTGGCCAAGTCGCTTATAATGCAAAAACTTTTCAGGCGGTTATCCCCATGACTGTTCCGTCGGAAAACAAAAAGGATTCTACTATTTTTTACCTTCAGCGACCTGACCAAACTGCTTTATTAAGCTTCCCTATTAAGGCTTCCAACTCAGTATCAACCTCCATTTCCATTTCACTTGCTGTAAAAGGCAAACCTCCCGTTCCTGGTGATTATGTCTTCCGGGCAGCTTTTCAAAACCGTAACGGGTCAGGTATTGGGCCGCCTTCTGAGAGTGTTAAATTAACAATAATTGAATAATACGATTTCTAAAATCCTGGGAGCTATCCCTATTAAATCTAAACAGCACTGCAAGCTTGAAAGTTTACAGTTGCTGTTTTTAGATTATTAGCCTAGGTCTCCTAGCCTTTGGAAGCTCAAAGGTTTTCTTACTTTAATTCAACAACCGTTACTCCGGAGTCTCCTTCGCCATATTCCCCGATTCTGAAGCTTCGAACATGCGGGTGTCCTCGCAGAAAATCCTGTATACCCGCACGCATGGCCCCCGTCCCTTTGCCATGAATAACATAAACCAGCCCAATTCCGCCAAGAATAGCATCATCCAGATATTTGTCCAGAGCATATGTCCCCTCCTCGACAAGCATCCCTCTCAAATCAATCTCACTGCGAAGTCCTTCAGCCTTTTGAAGCCCAATGTTCGTTCCTTTGGCATATTTAGATGGAATTTTCTTTTCCTCCTGGGTTAACTTTAATTCGGCCAACGGAACCATGACTTTCATAATACCTGCTTGAACCAGAACTTCTCCGTTGGCATTGGGGAGCTTTAAGACTTGCCCTTTCTGTCTGATTTTCGTCAGCTGAACCGTTTGCCCAAGTTTAATCTGATTGGCCGTTAATTCACTGCCCGAGCGTTTTACTTGGCGGCCATTATCCAGCTCCGACAAGATCCGCCGAAATCCCTGACGGGCTTTTTCGATATCCTGTTGTTGTTTGTTATCCTTTTTGAGGGCCTCTTTTAACTCCTCTATTAACTCATCAGCTTCACGTTTCGCCCTTCGAATAAGCTCGCTGGCCTCATCCTTCGCCAGAGCCAAGAGTATTTCAAATTCCTCGTCCAAGCGTAACGTCTTCTCTTCCAGAGCCTTACTTTGCTTTTCTACCGCTTGCCGCCCTGTTTTGGCCAAATGCTTTTCCAATTCAATCTCCCGGTGGGTTTCTCCCAAGTCATCGATCAGATCCGCCACCTGCATTTCCCGTTCCGTTACAAACGTATTGGCTTTTTGCAGGACTTGCTCGCTTAAACCCAGCCTTCCGGCAATAGTAAAGGCATTACTTTTACCGGGAATCCCAATTAACAACCGATAAGTCGGGCGCAGGGTCTCCAGATCAAATTCCACGGAAGCGTTTCTAACCCGCGGAGTCTCATAGGCAAACGTCTTTAAGGCGCCATAGTGAGTTGTGGAGACCGTTCGGCAGCCTCGTTCATGCAGTTCAGTCAAAATACCCATCGCCAGCGCTGCCCCTTCAGTCGGGTCTGTCCCCGCCCCAAGCTCATCGAGCAGTATCAAAGACCGTCCGTCTGAGTGGTTGATAATTTCGACGATGTTTTTCATATGCCCGGAGAAGGTACTTAGGGATTGTTCGACACTCTGTTCGTCCCCAATGTCCGCAAAAATCTGAGTAAAAACCCCCATCCAGGAGTCGCTTTCCGCCGGAATGTGCAGGCCTGACTGAGTCATGGCCGCCATCAGCCCGACGACTTTCAGGGCCACCGTTTTCCCTCCGGTATTGGGCCCGGTAATCACTAACGTATCAAAATCTATTCCCAGTTCTACAGAAAGAGGAACCACACCCCCTACAATCAGCGGATGCCGGACCTGAACAAGCTTTACCTCTTGCCCCAAGACCAATTTCGGCGCACCTGCGTTCATTGCTTCACTCAAATGTGCCTTGGCGACCACCAGATCCAATTTCCCCAAGGCTTCATAAAGTTCGGCTGCAGCATCACCACGCGCCTCAATTTGGGCGGAGAGCATTTGGAGAATTCGCTGAACTTCACGCTGTTCCTTCATAATCACTTCACGCAGTTCATTGCCCAGCTGGACCACAGGCAGGGGTTCAATAAACAGCGTCGCCCCGCTCGCTGATTGATCGTGGACAATCCCTGGAAAAGCAGTACGGTATTCCTGCTTTATAGGAAGCACATAGCGATCCGATCGCTGCGTAATAAGAGCATCCTGGAGCATTTTCTGATACAAGGAATTCCGCAAAGTCCCCTCCAGGCTTTCTCGAATACGATGTTGCAGGCGATTCAGAGAACGCCTTAGATCCGCCAGGATGGGGGATGCCTTATCCGCAACCTTGCCATCTTCCGCAATGCAGCGGGAGATTTCATCCTCGAGTTCCTTCTGTGGTTCAATAGCTGACACGATTTCCCTTAAGCCAGGAAACTCCTCTTTGGCTTCCAGCAGGAGTTGTTTTATTTTCCGCCCGACTCGCAGCGTATCTCGAACCGCCAGTAGTTCCTCCCCTTGAATTAACCCTCCGCGCCTACAACGCTCGATATAGGAGCGGATTTCTTTAGCCCCACGAACTGAAAACAGGGGATTTCCTCGCAAGAGCTTCTTTCCCTCTTCCGTTTCTTGCAAGGCCTTACGTACCGCTTCATAATCGACAAAAGGTTTTAAGCCAACGGCCAGTTCCCTGGCGCGTGGCAGGATACAATAATCAGCTAAACGTGACAATACCTTAGGAAAATCCAGTTTATTCAGGACTTTATCTTCAATCCCCATAGTTCCTCCCCTGGAGCACGCCGCGGAAGAAATGCCCTTTCGTAAATCCGTCCGGGAAAAGAGCCGCTAAGTCAGCCCTCCCCTCCTCTGACGTCCATGATCCCTTCTTGCCTTCAGACAGTTGTTCCCAAGCCTCAACAAATAAACGAACAATTCGCTGAACTTGCTCAGGAGTTTGGCGAGTCAATTGCAAGCGAACGGTTGAAAAACCCATGCGCCGGATTTGAGCAAGCTCTTCGTAGAGGTTGAGGACTTTCACATTAAATAAATGCATCCG
>JBAQLX010000240.1:0-6022 GCA_049302315.1 Desulfosporosinus sp. | reverse complement strand
GCTTTATTCTAAACATAAAAAAGTGTTCAAATTGCTTTGTCTGCTAACGCGGTAACAATTGAACAACAACGAGAAGCAATAAAGGAAATGCTTAAGAGAGAGCTCGAAGATATAAGAGGAGAGAGTAAAGAATTATAGATTATACAAATAAAGTGGCTACAGGTACCATACAAAACTATACAATCATCGTTTTTTTAGGGACAAATAAGCAAGCAAAAGTCACATGCTTTGATAGTACAATTTATTAAATTGACACTTGATAGGATTTGGAAAGTTCATACTAGGGCGTTCGTTTATTCAATTGCCCTTATGCTGCTTGTCCTTGTGCAGCTGGTATCAAGGACGATATCGTGGCAAAACATAGCACTTGCGGTACTCAATGCTGTATTGGAGGCCGGAGCGGCAATGAGCGCATACGAAGTGATTATCAAAAAAATCGAGGAAAAGTTGGCAGCAAAGAAAGCATTGAAGTAAATTGTGTTCTTCATTCTATTAGAGGATCCGAAAGGAACCTCACTCAAGATCACTCAAGATCCGGAAAATTGTCCGGAAGATTGTAGAATGAAATGTCTGTAGAATGAAATGTCTTGTGATTTGAACACAAATAAATTAGAATTGCAGTGAGTAATATATAATCTGTTTGATAACAGTTGTAGTCTGATCTTATTATAAAGAAAATATTTTTATGTTCAAGTGTGTTATCTGACTGTTTTTTCAAATAATAACTGAAATGCGGGTGAAACAAGAATGAGGAAAAAGGATACAGCCCCACCTTTTGAAGTGGAAAATATTTTTTCGTCAAAACGTCGCGATATATGGAAAGTATCAGCAAAAATCTTTAAAAACGTTATGATTTTGGTTGTTATAATGGGTGTTTGTACAGCTATATCAATTTATTTTAAACACATAGGAGCATTTGAGTCCAATATTGTCATGGTCTACCTTCTCGGAATTCTTTTGTTTTCCTATCTGGCAGGAGGGTACCTATACAGCCTTTTTGCATCGGTTTTTGGAGTCCTCGTTTATAACTTCTTTTTTACCGAACCGTATTTTACGCTTCAAGTATATAGTTCTGATTACCCGATTACCTTTATTGTCATGTTTACAGTCGGATTTTTTACCAGCATGCTTACTATCCGAATAAAACGGGAAACGTTTCTTGCGGAAGAGAGGGAGGAGCGCATTAAAGCACTGTATCACATCGGGAGAATGCTGCTCGAAGTAAAAAACGGGAGGTCTTTGGCCGAGGTTTCTGCCAAAGAGATCGCGAAACAACTTCGTGCAGATGTGCTGGTACAGTTCCTTGATTTGTCTGGAAACTTGCGCTACAGGCATGTTGAGGGGAATGACATTTTTAATGATGATAAGGAACGCATTGCCTGCCATGAATCATACCAATCCGGAAACGCGTGCGGCTGTGGTACCGTGTTATTTTCTGAAGCAAAAGCATATTATATGCCTGTCATAGGTAAAACCGGTGTGCTTGGCGTGTTGGGAATTTCTTTACCCGGGCTGCGTCCTCTTGATAAAGTTCAAAAGGAATTCCTTGACGTGATCGGTTCACAGATTGCAGTGGTTTTGGAACGCGAAAGGCTTTATGAAAAACAGCAGGAAACACAACTTGAGGTTCAACGCGAGCGTTTGCGCTCAGATATGCTGAGGACGATTTCTCATGATCTGCGTACTCCGCTTACCGGTATTATGGGTTTAGCAAGCACTGTGCTTACCAATTTCGAATCTGTAAGCGATGAAGTCAAAAAGGTTGCTCTGCATAACATTTATGATGACGCTGACTGGCTGAACGAACTTGTCGAAAATATATTGAACACGACGCGTTTTGGCGAAGGGAAAATCAAGTTGAACATCGGGCAGGAAGCAGCGGAAGAAATTGTTGCCGAGGCGATCGGTCATGTGAAAAAACGCGCACCCGGATACAGGATCCTCGCGAATATACCAGATGAAATTATTCTGCTGCAAGTTGACGGAGTGTTGATCAGACAGGTTCTTGTTAATCTTCTAAGCAATGCGGTAAATTATTCGCCGGAGGGAAGTGAAATAACCGTTTCAGTGTGTCGTAAAGAAAACCGTGTAGTTTTTAAAGTAAGCGACGACGGCCCAGGCATTTCCCAAAATGATCTGCTCCATATATTTGAAAGATTCTATTCTAGACATAATATAAAAAACGGTATCCGGCGCGGAATGGGGTTGGGCCTTTCTCTCTGCAAGTCTATAGTTGAAGCGCACGGTGGGGAGATTACCGTCACAAATCACGAGCCACATGGGACTATTGCTTATTTTTATATCCCAATAAAGGAAGGAGAACATAATGCAACCGTTGATCTTGATAGTTGATGATGAGAAGTCGATCCGTAGCTTTCTACAAATATCTCTCGAAACACAAGGGTATAAATGCATCGACACTGATAGCGGTGCATGTGCACTTATGCTTGCCATGTCAAATAATCCTGACATCATGATCCTAGACCTTGGCCTGCCGGATATGGATGGGGTGGATGTAATCAAAAAGCTGCGCACCTTGTCACAATTGCCGATTATTATTGTCTCAGCACGTGGCCATGATCGTGAAAAGGTCGAAGCACTTGACGCCGGAGCCAACGACTATCTGACTAAACCATTCAGTGTGGCAGAACTTCTTGCACGTATACGGGTCATATTACGACGTAACTCTTTTGATAAAACTTCCGACGGGCTTGAAAAAACACCCTTTAAAATCGGAGATTTGATAATCGATGAGAATAAGTACAGAGTCTGGCTTAACAATGAGGAAATCCGCCTTACGCCAAATGAATACAAGGTTTTGGCGTTATTAGCAAAATATCATGGCAAGGTATTGACCCATAAATTCATCATTGAAAGTGTCTGGGGCGGCATGATCTCAGACAACACACAATCTTTACGGGTGTGTATGGGTAATTTACGGCGTAAGTTAAAAGAAGATCCTGCACAGCCGAGGTATATCATAACAGAAATCGGAGTTGGATACCGTCTTGCGGATGAGTAAGTATAAATCCGAATATAAACATAGTTGTTTGAGAGGAACCCACTTAGTGCGGTTCCTCTTTTTCTTCACAGAATCCTTACACAAATGGGTAGCAACCTTACACAAATCTGATATGAATCTCTTTATACTTGAAATATAGGAGATGAAAATATGAATAATCGCGAGATATTTTCAGATACGTTTAATCGGAATCTCAGACAGGCTGCCGATCGACTTCGCCAACGTAATTTTGCTGATGCTTATAGACTGATTGTTGAAGCCATTCGTATAAATCCCGACGCGCCACAGCCCCATAACCTTCTTGGGATCTGGTATGAATTAAACGAAGACGGGGACAAAGCACGTAAGCATTACAGAGCTGCCTATGCACTGGATCCGACGTTTAGACCGGCATGTAAAAACCTTGAGCGGATTTGTACCATGTCTGACCGTGGGCAAATTCCTTATGATTTTGGCGATGAACCTGAAGAAGACTCAAAGCGTTTGCAGCTTTGATCGAAATTGGGCGAAATGATTAAATCAAGTGTAGATTTAACAAGTCCGGTCTGATGGCACTGGCATTTGTTAATTTGCTGAAGTGGTTTTGGGAGGGAGAATAATATGTATATCATTATTATCGGCTGCGGAAGACTAGGCAGCATGCTTGCTGAGGAGCTATCCGACGCAGGTCATGATATATCGATTGTAGATCGGGACAGCAAGAAGTTTACTATTCTTGGAAGCGGTTTTAATGGGCGCACGATCAGAGGGATTGAATTTGATAACGATATTCTTGTTGAGGCTGGAATCAAACAGACAGATTTTATTGTTTCTGTTACATCCGATGATAATATCAACATTACTGTATCGCTGATAGCTAAAAAAATATTCAATGTCCCGAGAATTATTGCAAGGATCAATGATCCAGGGAAAAAGAGCATTTATGAAATGCTGGAAATTGAAACAGTCAATCTAACAGAACTTGGCGCTTACATTTTAAAAAGCAGAATTGAGGAGATCCCGGTATGAAATTCATTATTATAGGTGGGGGTAAAATTGGGTATTATCTGTTAAAAACACTCAAAGAACGCAACTACGATGTGACCCTTGTTGAAAAAGATGAAAGCACCTGCAAAAAAATCGCCGAAGATATTGATGATGCGGATATCATTCACGGAGATGGCTCAGAGTTTGATGTTCTGAAGGATGCCGGGATCGAAAATGCGGAAGTTATTGCAGCGGTCACCGGAAAAGACGAGGAAAACTTGGTTATTTGCGAGATAGCAAAAACAGCATTTCATATCAATAAGTCGATAGCGAGAGTAAATAACCCCAAAAATGTAGCTATGTTCAAGGCGCTTGGCGTGGATCAAACTGTTTGCAGCACTGAAGTGATCGCAAATTTGATTGAATATGAGTTTGACAGCGAAAACTGTAAAATTGTTCAGACGCTCGATCGTGGATCTATGATTCTTGTTGAGGTTTTGATCAATGATGAACACCATTGGAGGGACTGCCTGATTAAGGATCTGGATCTGCCTTCGGAATGTGTCATAACCTCAATACTCCGCGATGGAAAAATAATCTATCCGAGAGGAAGTACCCGAATATTGAAAAATGACAGCGTTTTGTTTATTACAAACCACTCGACATTGCTTGAGATAAAAAATCAGTTGCTAAACGTAGGAGACCATCATGTACGGCAAAAAAAATGAAATATTGGGGCTTATAATTGAGATACTTTCTATATCTGCCTATGTTGGGCTGATTTTTGCCGTTGTTTTAATAATAGTGCGGTAAATTATATGAAAAATACTAAAATGTGTTTCACAAGTGTGGCAATTATATGCTACTATATCGGTAATATTGTACTGGGCATTGCGCTTCTTATGTCTATTCCATTGCTGACTTCACTGATCTTAAGTGAATGGAATCCGGCGTTTGATTTTTTAATCAGCATGTCAGTTTCGGTGATATTCGGCCTTGCCTTAATATCGCTCGGCAAAAAGAGTTACAAGAGTAAAATTCGTGTGGAATGGAAGCACGGTCTTGTCGCAGCCTCCTTTTCATGGATCGTACTAATGTTTCTATGTTCAATTCCTTATATTTTAAGCGGACATTCAAAAAGCATTCTCGACGCCTGCTTTGACGTCATGAGCGGTTTTACGACCACGGGTCTGGTTTTAACACAGGACTTGGACCACCTTTCTATAGGACTCAATATGTGGAGGCACATGTTGACCTTTGTCGGTGGACAGGGTATGGTTGTTTTTGCGTTGAGTTTTATGCTGAAAAATGTTGGCGGTGCATATAAATTGTATGTTGGCGAGGCGAAGGACATAGCACTTGTTCCAAATGTAAAAGGAACTGCCAGGGCCATCTGGAAAATCAGTATGATTTATCTGATTATCGGGACGCTTGCATTATGGCTTTGCGGGATTTCAATTGGCTTAAGTCCTGTGCCCGCTTTCTTCCATGGGTTATTTATTTTTGAATCTGCCTGGAGCACCGGTGGATTTGCGCCGAATACACAAAATATAATGTACTATCACAGCTTTTTTTATGAAATTATAACAATCGTTCTCATTGTTCTCGGCTCCCTTAATTTCGGCTTGCATTACGCAGTCTGGCAGGGCAAAAAAAAAGAGCTGATCAAAAATATTGAGACTCAGAGCTTTTTCATCACTTCGTTTCTTGCCTGCTCCTTTGCCGTAATAAATTTGTCACGGCTTGGTGTTTACACCGACGCGGTTTCAGCATTCAGAAGGATTGTTTATACTGTATTGTCTGCTCATACCACAACGGGGCTCGGTAGTATCTACGCAAGACAATTTGCACTTGAGTGGGGAGATTTCGGGATACTGATAATGGTTATAGCCATGCTGATCGGCGGCTCCGCATGTTCTACTGCCGGAGGCTTCAAGGGCTTGCGGGTAGGCATTGTATTTAAGGGACTGATTGCAGATGTTAAGAGGCTCCTTTCACCGGAGCGGAAAGTAAAGGTCTACAAATACCATCATA
>JBAQLX010000239.1:0-2123 GCA_049302315.1 Desulfosporosinus sp. | reverse complement strand
CCTTGAACGGTGCCAGGTTGTATTGTCGAGTTAATTTTTCCGGCGATGGGGTTGAATTGAACCGGATTCGCTTGATAATTAATGTCTGGCACCTCAATGTGACCCAAGGTAATACCTGGGACCTCGGAAAAGCCAGAAGCGGCGGCTATGTCTGCAAAAGCATTTGACTTACTCTCAATCCGTGCATATTGGGCACCTTCCCGGGCAACTCGAGCGATAGCGTTCATGACGGCTTACTTACCAAGTGCAACATTATCCCGAGCAAAGTCGGCGTTATTCTTCAGACCGATTGAGTAACGACTGGGCGTATTGTCGATCGTCAGTTCCCCTCGTGGTTGACGAATCTCCAACGTCGCTGGCATCGTCTCCACTTGTGCTTTAGCCGGAGTAGTTTGCAGGTTTAACTTAGCATTTTGAATAGACTCTCAGGGACTGGTACTTCCCGCAATTTGTCGAACCCCTTTGTCCTAAACAGTAGTCATAGATCGCAGCCTATAGTATAATATTCACAGGAAGGTAGGTGAGCAACTTGCCCAAAAAGGGAGCAAACTCAGAGCGGGTAAAACTGGACGAAATACTAAAATCCTTGTTCACAGTATCTAGCAAAGTACTGATCAACATGTTAAACAGCCTATTCAAAGAAAACTATGCAGCTGAAGCAACTGAGGTTAGCATTGGCAGCAATGAATTCGTTGACGATGCGTATAATATACTAAGAGGAGACCTTTTTCTTAAACTCAGCGATGCGGACAAATCCAATCATTATCACATCGAAATACAGACATTGAACGATGACAGCATGGTCATCAGAATGTTAGAATACGGAATCAGCAAAGCCAAAGAAATAGCCAAATACGAAGGAGACCAAGAAGAAACGGTATTCTACATCCCCAAACAATTGGTAATCTTCATAGAACAAAACCCAAGCATCAAAGATGAACTAAGACTGCGACTGATCTTCCCAAATGGACAGGAAGTAAAATACCGAGTACCGGTCATGAAATACTGGGAATATGGTCAAGAAGAGATCTTAGAACAAAAACTCTACCCACTTTTGCCCTTGCAGGTATTCAAGTTACGCTATCAGATGGAAAAAATCAAAAATAGAAAGACCCATACAGAACAAGAACTCCGGGAACTAATCCAGAAAGCCCAACAGATAGCGGAAAACATATCCAATGGAGCAGCCAGGCTGTTTCAAACTGAGGAAATAGACGGAGAAGACCTGCACAAAATACTCTTAGCTAATGAAGAACTCTTCAGATACTTAAACAGCAGATATGTAAACGACGAAAAGCTAAATGAGGAGGTGCTGAGCATGACTAGAATCCTGTATAATCCTATTGAGGTAGAGAAAGCTAAGCTGGATGGTAAGCTGGAAGGTAAGCTGGAAGACGCCCGAAACGCATTGCTCGAAGGACTAGAACCGACCATCGTTGCGAAGATAACTGGCCTGCCCTTGGAAACAGTGCAGAAGATAAAGAAAAGTTCATAAATACCTGCAGGGTTCTAAACAATACCTTGGCTTGGGACTTAAATGGTAATTATGACGAAACTGACTGTCTAGACCTTGACCCATTGGAGCTATATAGAACTTGTCCTGATGTTGAAAAGCCGATAGAATTGTATAAATGACCAAAAGAAGAGCGAACCCGCCTTAAAAGCTGGTTCGCTCGTTGTTTACCAATTTCTTGGTCTGTCATGACTAATATCTAACCGCACATAATGCTTATCCCAGGTAACCACATCCTCCGGGGGGTTGGCTTTGGCATGTGTCTTACATATCTCGATTATCCAATATTACTATTCAACTTATCAGTAATAGTAATAGTAATAAGTCTTTCCAAAAGTCTTTCAACCCAACCGCTATTCATACATCCAACTCAGGCGCAAGAAGTGTTAACGATTTTGGACATCAAGCCTTTCTTTCAAGCCTTCCTGTAGAACCTGCGAAAAGTTTACGCCAGCTTTTTCAGCTAGTTCATTAAGCCAACTTGGCAATGTTAAATTTTTTCTGATCGTACGATAGTCGCTTGACTCCGATAAATCACGCCGTTAACATTCAGTCTCTTGGATCTATATGACATTGTGGTCAGGCCCTACGGTAAAGTACATTATAATTG
>JBAQLX010000238.1:0-6323 GCA_049302315.1 Desulfosporosinus sp. | reverse complement strand
CGCTCCATGGAATTATCAAGACAATGCAAAGTGATAATACTATAAGCCATATCCATTCTTTTTTCATCAATCCTTCCTCCGGTACAAGCATGATGCTTAAATCTATGCGGAAGAGATCTGGAATATGTGGACTTGTGTGACACAGCGCTCGGTGCTTACGACACAGAGCAAACTAACCGTTTAAGCTCCTAGAGCTGGATCGGGGTTCCCAACATAAGCGGCCATCCGACGACCATGGATGGTCTAGTGTCACCGGAGCCAAGGATGGCGGGAGGGGACCATGGCGCTATGTCGGCTTCGCACGTCCGCTGTCCATGGATGGACGAGTGTCCCTGTAGCCCGAAGACACTGTCTTCGCACGTATTAACCTTCTTGCAGGATGGCGAGAAGGGACCTGTGCTCAGCCCCGTATCTGGGGTCGAGAGCTTACACGGAAGTTTGCTAGCTGCTTACGTAAAGACGTCGCGCTCGTGTCACACTGCGTCCCTAGCTGGGGTCGAAGAACGATGGACGCAAAATAGCGCCTCTGAGTTATAAACTCAGACAGCGCTCTAATTCTGCTTCTGGACGTTTTCCGCCGGCAACCGGCCAAGGATGGCCGATTTGCCGGGAACCCTGCCTGCATGCATAACGGATTAAAGCCCTAGTTTGGCACGATGAATGCATGGCCGAGGACGTGTATCACGAACCCCCTAATCTTCACGGACAATATTGGCGCCCAAGCGAGAGAGTTTTTCCTCCGCCTTCTCATAACCACGCTCAATGTGATGGATCCCTCGAATACCTGTTGTCCCTTCCGCTGTCAATGCGGCTAGTATTAAGGCGGCTCCGGCTCGCAAATCAGTGGCAGTCACCGGCGCTGCATTCAGACGTTGTATCCCTTGAACTATGGCGCTTCGCCCTTCAAGCTTAATATTCGCTCCCATACGTTTGAGCTCATCCACATGCATAAAGCGGTTTTCAAATACGGTCTCTGTTATTAGGCCCATGCCGCTTGCTCGGGTAAGAAAAGCCAAAAATGGGGCCTGTAGATCAGTCGGGAATCCAGGATGAACTTGAGTTTTAATATCCACAGCATTATAGACACCATTTCCGCTAATACGAATTCCGTCGTCTTCTTCAAGCATGCGAATTCCGGCCTCTTCCATTTTGGCAATTAATGGCTTCAGATGATCAGCAATCACATTTTGAACCAAGACATCTCCGCCGGTTGCCGCCACTATGAGTAAGTAGCTTCCTGCTTCGATACGATCAGGAATTACGGTATGCGTGACGCCATGAAACTCACGAACCCCTTCAATATAAATAATACTGGTACCTGCGCCGCGCACTTTGCCACCCATCTCGTTCAGAAAGGTTGCCAAATCAACAATTTCCGGTTCCTGCGCAGCGTTTTCTATAAGGGTCGTCCCTTGAGCCATGGCGGCAGCCATCATGATATTTTCTGTGGCTCCAACGCTTGGGTAATCCAGGTAAATGCGGGCTCCCTTCAGACCTTTAGATGAAACATCCAGGAATCCATGATCCATTTTAACTTCTGCCCCTAAGGCCTCTAAGCCCTTTAAGTGCAAATTAATTGGGCGAGAGCCGATGGCACACCCACCTGGATGGGAAATACGCACATGGCCATTGCGGGCCAAGAGCGGTCCCATGGTGACAATAGATGCTCTCATTTGAGAAACAAGGTCATATGGAACCTCAATACAATCTATTTCACAGGCTTGAATTTTCAGAGTCGAGCCGTTACGCTCGACAGTTGCACCCAAAGCCGAAATAATCTGATTCATCACATTAACGTCCAACAAGTCTGGAGCGTCATCAAGTTGAATGGGTTCGGCACTTAGCAAACTTGCAGCTATTATCGGAAGTACGGCATTTTTCGCTCCACTCACGGTGATCGTTCCCTCAAGCGGTTTGCCGCCTGTGATAATAAATTTTCCCAATTGTTGCAGACACCCCCTGCCCTTGACTCTTATTACTTCTAGATTACTTCTGGATAATTTCCAGTTCTTCTCTAGACTTGTTCCTATTCTCTTTACATGGTCACTTTTCCTGCTATTTCGACCATTTTCCATTAAGATTGCCTAAAACTCTTTCAGCAATGCAGGAATAGCCAAGACAGTTCGTCCCTCGGTATTCTTCCCCCGACTAAGCAGTTGTATGTTAATCCTATCTTGCCCGGCTAAGACACTTGTCAAGAAGTAGTTCTGATAGGCAGCAATGGAAAGCATGTTGCCTATCAAAGCCCACTGGGCAGGGAGAGCATTCGTCTTGCTCAGATAGGCGGAAATATCCATTACCTGATCGACACGCTCATCCAGATAAATCAACCCGCCAGTTTTGGCCAGTTCTGGTACCATAGTAGTATACCATTTATATAGATTACTTTCCTCGTTTTTATCGATCAATCGCTGCCCGGAGAGAGTTGCGGCTGCTTTTTCACTTCCCGTCTGAAGCTCATTATACGTCCATATCCAATCCGGCGTCGGACGTTTTATCCAAGTTTCAGGCGGAATATCCCCATTTTCAAACCATAGTAGGATACTGACTTCCGCTTTCCTGGTCTGTACCTCCCCTGAATTCAAAAGCAAAGGTACCGTTGTTTGCTGGAGTTCTATCGGTTCTTGAGTTTGTGCCACTACACTGAGAGCGTAAACCCCCAAGCCGATGAACAAGGTACAAACCATTAATACTGGCATAATAATTTTATAGGAATTGGATTTTGGCATCGTTAAGCCAACGTGCATATTAATAACCTCTTTCTCAATCTATTGGTATTGGTCATAGTTTTACCAAATAGTGAGAAAGCTAACATACTTGTCACGATATATCAAAATTTTGTATTTGATTTTATGATAATAATTAACCCAACAACATAGTGTTAACCTAAAATTGTAACTATTCAGGTGCCAAAATGATCAAAAAAGGGAGCCTGGCACCCCTAATTCACTTGCGGACTTTAGCCAATAGTTGTGATCGCTTATCGGACTTAGCTTTTTCATATTCAATCTTATGAACACCCACAATATCTGTGGGAAGATTATTAGCAATCAGTTCAGCCTGCATCTCATTTAAGGTACCGTAAAATTGGCTGTCTATGTTAGCCTCAAGTAGGGTTCCGGCTTGAAGATATTTTTGGGCCAGTTCTGGGCGGTTCAATGTGCCAGCTTTCCTGCTCTGCACATACTCCTGAATTGCTGCTGAATACAAAGTATCTAAACGGCTCAAGGCCACGTTCTGCAAATAATTAAACTGCGGCTTATACTTATTATTAATTTCGTCTGGTGTAATCGGTTTCGCAACAGTATTTTCATTCACAGGAGTTGAAGTTGACACAGATACAATCATTGGCATATCGGTATTCTTAGCTAAATCATCGCCTGATTTTACATTGTTAACTGCTCCTGAATTATTAACTGCTTTTTGATCATTAAACGAATTAAAAAATTCTGCCCCAAACTGGTTATTAAGTTGTTGTTGGATTTCCGGGTCAGGCTTAAAATATTTGATATATCCCCAAAAGCAAACCAAGGCCATCAATAGGACCATAATACCTGTAATTTTAAGAAACTTCTTTTTCATAAATTATGGCCCTCCCTTTCGCTTCGCTCTAGGCACAAAACGGAATAAAATCAATTATGTGTCACCCAAGTCCCAGTCCCGGCACTGCGTTAAGTGTCCAGGGCGAGAAATCACCGGCTAAATAGTGATAATACCCCGCGATCGCAATCATCGCCCCATTGTCCGTGCAAAAAATGGGTGGCGGATAAGCCAGGCGTATACCCCGCTCAGCCAACTCTTGATCCAGTGTTTCACGCAGTAAAGTATTCGCCGCAACGCCACCCGCAAGCAGCAAGGTCTTGACACCTGTCCGCTTGATAGCCCGCAACGCTTTCCGGACCAACACGTCCACAACCGCTTGCTGAAAAGAAGCCGCAAGATCCGGAACGTTTAGTGTTTCCCCCCGCATACGTGCAGAATTCAAGGTATTTAAAACAGCCGATTTCATACCGCTAAAACTAAAATCTAAACTATCCGGTTCCAGCATGGCCCGCGGGAACTTAAACGCTTGCGCATCTCCATCCTTAGCCGCTTTTTCAATCTGGGGCCCTCCCGGATAACCTAAACCCAAGGTCCGGGCTACTTTATCAAGGGCCTCGCCTGCCGCATCATCGCGTGTGAGCCCCAAAACCTGGTACTGACCATGGGCTTCAAAATAAATGAGATGGGTATGTCCTCCGGAAACCAACAACGCCAGGAAGGGGAATTCAAGATCCTGATGATGGAGAAAATTAGCATAAATATGCCCCTCTAAATGATTGATGCCCAGCAGCGGAATTCCGGCGGCATAAGCCATAGCCTTCGCTCCTGAAACCCCTACCAGGAGAGAGCCTGCAAGCCCGGGACCATAGGTCACCGCAATGGCCGATAAACCTGAAAAACCAACCTTTGCCGTGTCCAAAGCTTCTTGCACGACTGGTTGAATGTGAAGACTGTGTTCGCGGGAGGCAATTTCCGGTACAACCCCTCCATACTTCTGATGCGTCACTATTTGAGAAGAAATGACATGACTGCGTAAATCCGTTCCGTTAACCAGAACAGCTGCGGATGTCTCATCACAGCTTGTTTCGATCCCTAAAACTACTATCTCGCTTTTTGGACTCCCTCTCACGTCATATTCACTTCCCTTCCCAATTCCGCCCACATAATCAGCGCATCCTCCCCAGTATCCGCATAATACCCTTTGCGAACCCCCGCAATAGTAAAGCCCAAGTGCTTATATAAAGATTGGGCCAGGCTGTTGGAAGCACGTACTTCGAGAGTCATCCGTTCCATACCCTCATCAACCATTTTATTCATCACTGAACGCATCAAATACTCCCCCCAATGTTGCCCCCGGTGGTTCGGAGTAATGGCAATATTCATAATATGCCCTTCATCAAGGATGAACCAAAGACCCATGTACCCGATCACTTGATCCTCTAACTCTATACAAAGATACCGCGCATACTCATTATCCTTTAGCTCTGCCTTAAAGGATTCCAATGACCAGGGTATGGCAAAAGAGACCCGCTCGATTTCGAGAATGGTTTCGAGATCGTCTATATGCATGGGACGTACAATCCCTTTATTCATGCTCCGTTCTCCTGCGGGCTTCCTCTTTCTTCACCCAATTAACCTCCGCCTCAGAAAAACGAATGTAGAGCGGTTCAACAGATTCCCCAACGCCCGTTTCTTGCCAACGCTGCCAAATCGCCCGAGCTGCATAGGCGCCACGAGGTAAACTAACATACTCCGGCAACATAACGGCGTTCTCTCCCAAGACCTCCTCGATTCGCACTTTATATTTTTCAGGGGCATCTCCAACAAAACAAATCGGACGGTCCAGACCTTTCAGGTGTTCCAGCCAAAGATCTGTAGGTATGGCTTGAGGGAGCGTCAGACACTCAGCTTTTTCCTGCCCTTTCGCCCAGCGGTAACGCGCCGTGTACCACTCATTCTTGCGCGCATCCAGGATAGGAACAATGTCTTCCGTTCTCCCCAAACCAGCCCAAGCCAAGGCATCAAGCGACGACACGGCAAGCAGCGGGAGTTTTAAAACTTGAGCTAAGCCCTGTGCTGTTGCGATTCCTATCCGAATTCCAGTAAACGAACCCGGACCCCGCACCACCCCGATCATCTCTAACTCCTGCAGGGTCCAGGAGGCAGCTTTAAGCAGTTGGTCAAGCATTGGAATGAGCCGCTCCGAATGGGTCTTGGCAGTATGTAAAAAACCCTCAGCTATAAGGCGCCCATCTTCCGTTAAGGAAACTGCCGTAACTTTCGTTGTAGTATCAATCGTTAAATATTTCATCGGACCCTCCGAATTTTTTCATATCGCATGTTCATGCTTAATATTTATTATTTGCTATCCGTTTTTCTCCGCTTCATTGCTATTCATCTACACTCAAATACGCTAATTTCACCAGACATACTCTCTCCATCATCGCTTATTGCGGTTGAATCATAAAATGACTTCCGTCATTTCTTTAAGACGCTGCTCCCAGGCGCGTTCGTCCGCTCGAAAGATTATCTCCCGCAGCTGTTCTCCACTCCCCAGAATCTCGACGGTTAAACGATCTTCCGGTAAAAAATCTTCAATAATTTCAGGCCATTCAATGAGACAAACGGCATCTTCCTGGAACGCATCTTCCACTCCAATCACTTCCGCCTCTTCCGGATGCTGCAAGCGGTATAGATCCATATGAACCAAACGCACTTCCGATCCCTTAATTCGTCCAGAATACTCGTGTATTAAGGTGAAAGTTGGGCTAGTCATGGGG
>JBAQLX010000237.1:0-1956 GCA_049302315.1 Desulfosporosinus sp. | reverse complement strand
GGAATAGACCATAAGACGGTAGAAGGAGCGCTAAAAGACTTTGACCTCTGGATTGAAGACCTTATAGAGTCAATTCATCGGAAAAGCTATAAGCCTCCGGCGGTCAGAAGAGTCTGGATACCCAAGCCGGGTAAAACAGAAAAGCGCCCAATCTGCTCGGCACAATTCCTCCGGTTCCCTCCAGAATTGTGTCGGTATCGTACCCCCACACAATGGAAAACGATTCTGACAAATTAAATGTTATACAACGCGAGAGAGCTTCGGTATGGAAACAGAAGGAATATAAAAGATTAGATGCCTTTCGTACGGTGAAGGGCTTCTTTGCGTTCAAAGTGGTCAGAGCCTTCTCCTGTGGATACTTTCAAGACACTGGGTTATTTTACCGCTCCAAAAATCAGCAGATTTGAGCAATTTACGGTTGGAGGACTGTCGGCGGTTAACACAAGTGACTTCTGTTTACCTAAGGAACTCGAATTGGACGACGATGCCGAGGAAGAGATTACAGACACAGAATAGTGATCGGCACAATCCCACCCGACCGCTCGCAATTGTGTCGGGGTCGTACCCCCAAACAATTTAGACAACACCCCCAAACAATTTAGACAACATTCACTAGGACCATGAAATTGGCCTGCAAAGAATCCCTGGAGGCCTGTACTAACAGGAATTCCAGGGATTCGACAATGTTACTCAATGCTATTATGTAACATTGTCGGAGAGGTTTACAGTACAGACTCGGCATTAATTCTAGAAATCAATTGCTAGGGCGTGAAGGGTCTTGTATAGACATAACATAACTGTTAGTATGTAACTACAATGTGATCACTGAAATAAGGGGGGATTGTAATGGAAATGGACATTATTAAAATTGGTAATTCAAAAGGAATTCGGATTCCTCATGCAGTTTTAAGGCAATGTGGTATAGATTCGAAAGTAGAATTGGTAGTTGAAGACAATTATATCATCATAAAACCGGTGAGCGCCCCTCGCCAAGGTTGGGCTGAGGCATTGGAATTTATGCACAAAAATAACGATGATGATTTGTTGATTTCCGAGGAGATTGACAACGACATGTTGGAGGTATGGGATGAACCAAACCATTGAGCAGTATTCTTTATACTGGGTTGATCTGAATCCTACAAAAGGAGCAGAAATTAATAAAACAAGGCCATGTGTGGTTATTTCCCCTTTAGAAATGAATGAGCATCTTCGTACGGTTATGATCGCACCAGTTACAGGTAAGGGTAGGGAAGGATATCCTACCCGTGTTAGGCTTACCGTTGGTGATGTGGAGGGGTGGATTGTATTAGACCAGATTCGGACGGTTGATAAAGCAAGGCTTTGCGACAAAATCGGAGTTCTGGAGGCTACTGCAATACTCAATGTGAAATGTACTATCAAGGAGATGTTGGTAGATTAACAGGCTGCCCCAGTGCCTGACAGTGCGTACTCGCCGGAACGGCTCCCGCTGGTCACCATTTCGGAAAGGTACCTAGTACCTCGGTTTTCTCTTATTTTTCGACATCTAAGATTGCTCGGGTAGTTAAAAGTCCTTCGAAGACCATTTTCGTGGGTCTCTTTTACTCCCAGGAAATGGTACTTCCTGTAATTTATCGAACTCGAGCTGAGGAGGTTCTGTCAACTTGTCATTATGGGCGTTATAGGACCCAAAGCCCAAATATAATAAATCAGCAATCGGATAAAGCAGAGCTTTGATTCAGGAAATAACTCTTTCCCCACATTGTTCCACCAACCTCTAATACTTGTAACCGCAAACTCGGCTGTGTTATAACTCGTTCCTACATTGACAAATCCTGTTTTATTGGCTATATCATACACTCCATATGGCGCAGCGTGATCGATCCACACTTTTCTGTATATACTCAAACTGCTCATTTCTATCAGGGTGTTTTCCTCCCTCTAGGGTTTTCTTGTTGGCTTGAAGACTGAAATTCA
>JBAQLX010000236.1:0-4785 GCA_049302315.1 Desulfosporosinus sp. | reverse complement strand
AAGTGTGGTCTCCAAAGTTTCAGAGGCCGTTAATAGTGGATATTCTCCGGTTATCGTAGTTTCCGCAATTGGCCGATCGGGGGACCCCTACGCAACGGATACTTTTTTAAGCATGGTACAAGGAATTTGTTCAGATTTACCAAAACGTGAGTTAGACCTCCTGATGAGTTGCGGGGAAGTGATTTCAGGGACTATATTGGTAAGTACGTTAAGTAGTTTGGGATTTGAAGCGGTTCTTTTTACAGGAGGGCAAGCAGGAATTATTACTGATAAGGAGTTCGGGGATGCTCGGATTGTTCGGGTGGAGCCCAGGAGGATTCTGGAGCAACTGGCAAAAGGCAAAATTGTTGTCGTTGCCGGCTTCCAAGGAACAACAGAAGACGGCCAGATTACGACCTTGGGACGAGGAGGAAGTGATACGACGGCTTCAGCTTTAGGGGTTGCTCTTGATGCGGAAATGATAGATATTTACACGGATGTTGAGGGAATTATGACTGCAGATCCTCGGATTGTTGAAGATGCACGGACTATAGACGCCGTCACATATAATGAACTATGTCAAATGGCATATCAAGGAGCCAAAGTCATTCATCCACGTGCTGTGGAAATCGCGATGCAACGAAACATTCCGCTTAGAATCAAATCGACCTTTTCAGATGCACCGGGAACATTGGTTACGAACATGTATCCAGATCGAGGAGTAGGGACGGATATTACCTCGGACTGTATTATTACTGGAATTGCACATACGCCGAATGTCACGCAACTTCGGATTTTAACTGGGGATGTTCAGGACCGACAGCTTACGGATAAAAGGATATTTAAAGCGATGGCACTTGCCGATATTAGCGTAGACTTCATCAGTGTCCAGCCGGAAGCAGTGCTCTATACCGTTCGAGATGAAGTTGCGGCCCAAGCAGTGAAAATCTTACTAAATATGGGCTTTGAACCGGGAGTAGTTCCAAATTGTGCTAAAGTTTCTATAATAGGTGCAGGAATTGCTGGTGTTCCCGGTGTAATGGCCGATATGGTAGAAGCGCTTTCCGATGTAGGTGTGTCTATTTTGCAATCAGCTGATTCACACACTACTATTTGGGTGCTGGTTCGTAAGGAAGACATGGTGATGGCAGTCCAAACATTGCACCAAAAATTCCGTTTAGGTGTTTGAATTTAAGCAAAAGAATTGGGCGGAAAGGGATGAGTGAGATGTCTTTTGGAAGAATCTTAACAGCCATGGTAACTCCCATGAATGAAGCATTGGGGGTCAATTATGAAGAGGCCAAACGTTTAGCTCAGTTCTTAACCGTCCATGGGTCTGATGGCGTTGTGGTTTGTGGAACGACAGGCGAATCTCCGACCGTAACGGATCAAGAGAAAGTCGAGCTTTTTAGAGTAGTCAAGCAGGCATTAGGGAAAAGAACGGTGATTGCCAATATCGGGTCCTATTCTACGGCTGCAAGTATAGCCCTCGCCCGCAAGGCTGCTGCAACGGGGGTTGATGGACTGATGGCAGTGGTACCCTATTATAATAAACCGTCCCAAGAGGGAATGTTTCAGCACTTTAAAGCCATTGCAGAGGCGACTTCTTCACCCTTGATGATATACAATATACCGGGTAGGACTTCAGTTAATTTACTGCCTGAGACAGTGAAGAGGTTATCTGAAATTCCAAACATTGTCGCCTTAAAAGAGTCTGCAGGTTCTCTTGATCAGGTTAGTGAGCTTAAAAGGATGTTACCTTCCAAGTTTTCTATATATAGTGGAGATGATTCTATGACCTTACCGATGTTAGCATTAGGATGCAGCGGAATCGTCAGTGTTGCGGCCCATGTCATTGGGGATGAAATGAAAGAAATGGTGGATGCATGGTTTGATGGTGATACGGCCCAGGCAACAAAGTGGCATCTTGATCTTTTTCCAATCTTCAAAGGAATTTTTGTAACGTCAAACCCGGTCCCCATTAAAGCCCTGCTGAATATGATGGGGATTAAAGCTGGCGGAGTACGTCTTCCTTTAGTTAAGGCGACGCCGGTGGAAATGAAGTTTTTAAAAGATCTGATCGATGAGGTTAAAAAGGTACACGTAAGGCCTAATAATGGAACGAAAGTAATAACAGAATTGAAAGTGGCCTCTGAAAAGGCCAGTGATATAATCGTCTAAAGAGATCCAATAAGAAAAACGCTGATAGCGATAATGAACCCCTGTCAATGCAGAGGTTCATTATCGCTATGGATCTATGCCCCTATTAATTAAAGTGATCACTCAATGGGGTGATGACCTTAACGATGACCTTATACTAGATCAATTGATTAAGATACCCCTGAATTATTTATTTCCGGGTTCGTAAAAAGCACACTCCGCCTCCCGGTTCATTAAGCTGGATGTAACACTTAGTGTCTCAAGCTGACAGTGTCCATCCTCATTATGAGTACATTGGTCTGCGGAACAAACAACATTAGTCATGATTTAACCACCTTTCCAAACAATATTGAAATTATTATGTCCATTACTTTAAATTTTATACTTTTATCGATTTGGGATTAGTAAAGTATATAATCGATGAAACTTGCCAGTCAACGGTTTGCACGCTATAATGAAGTATCTATGATTGTGCGGCTAGTTTCATAGGATACTTTTCGAAATACTGACGAATACGTGGCGTCTTTGTGTTCGTTACTGGAATTTCGCGTCTTTTTGTTGCCTTTATTTTGGCTTCGAAAGAAACTCACGGGGGGTCCCCCCTAGCTTTTCAGACACAATGCAAGAGTTAAAATAAATACAGGAGGTAGATTTGATTGCCGAAAGAGCATAAACTACAAATTATTCCCTTGGGCGGACTTGGAGAAATCGGAAAGAATATGACAGTGATCCGCTATGATAATCAGATGGTGCTTGTTGATGCAGGGTTAGCGTTTCCGGATGAAGATATGCTCGGGATCGATATTGTGATACCAGACTACTCATATTTAATTGAAAACAAAGAAATGCTCCTTGGCATATTGCTTACGCACGGACATGAAGATCATATCGGCGCATTGCCATACTTGTTGAGAGATTTGGATGTACCTATTTTTAGTACGCGTTTGACCTTGGGTATTATTCAGTCCAAGATGAAAGAAAACAACTTAAATAGTATAAAGGCTACGGTTGTTCAACCGCGTGATGTTATTAAGCTTGGGGTTTTCCGAATTGAATTTATTCGGGTTAACCACAGTATTCCGGATACAGTATCAATTGCCATTCATTCGCCTTTAGGGACTATTGTTCTTACGGGGGATTTTAAACTGGATCATACACCAGTATCTGGGGAGATCCTTGACATACAAAAATTTTCCGAACTGGGTGATAAAGGGGTTTTATGCCTATTGTCCGACAGTACGAATGTGGAAAGAACCGGGTTCACTCCGTCTGAAAGGCTAGTCGGACAAATGATTGAGGAAGCTTTTTGTGAAGCAAAGGATCGTGTAATTCTGGCTAGTTTTGCTTCAAACGTTTATCGACTCCAACAGGCTATAACCTCTGCGGTTAAGACGAACCGCAAGGTGGCAGTTGTGGGACGAAGCATGGTCAATATTGTTGGGATTGCCGAAGAACTGGGGTATTTGGATATTCCTGAAGGAACCCTTATTGATATCGATGAAATCGTCAGCTTACCTGGAAATCAAGTTTGTATTCTGACCACGGGGAGTCAGGGTGAGCCAATGTCCGCACTAACCCGCATGGCAAGCAATGACCACCGTCATGTAGCGATTAAACCTGGTGATACTGTCATCATTTCAGCAAGTCCAATTTCAGGTAATGAAAAGTCAGTGGCTAAAACAGTGGACCAATTATTTAAGCTGGGCGCCAATGTTATCTATGAATCGACGGATGGAATGCACGTATCAGGTCACGCCAGCCAGGAAGAACAAAAATTAATGCTCAGCATGGTCCGACCACAATATTTTATGCCAGTTCACGGAGAGTATCGCATGTTGATCAAACATGCTCAATTAGCTGAAGAACTCGGGATTCCCCGGGAGAATATTTTTATTACGGAAAACGGGGGGGTCGTTGAGTTCACTCGCCATGGTGCATCTATGGGTGGCAAGGTTACTGCTGGTAAAGTTTTAATTGACGGATTAGGTGTTGGAGATGTTGGTAACATAGTATTAAGGGATAGAAAACAGCTCTCTCAAGACGGTATTCTGATTGTAGTCATGACTATAAGCCGTTCAAGCGGGGCAATTGTTTCTGGCCCTGATGTAGTGACACGTGGGTTTGTTTATGTCCGTGAGTCAGAGTCTATGTTAGACGAGGCTAAACAAAAAGTCAGGCAGACGATGGCACGTTGTCGAGAGAATAGGGTTACGGAATGGGCTATGTTAAAAAACCAAATTCGGGATGCCTTGAGTAAACAATTTTACGAAAAGACTCGTCGCCGTCCTATGATTTTACCAATTATCCAAGAAGTTGAATAGCGTAGACTTATCGTGAAGGCAATAGCACAGAACAACAATAATAAGAATAATAGTTGACAGCATTCGCTAAGAATGGTATTATAACCGAGCGTCACAAAAACGCACAGCGATTGAACAAGGGAGGGGTTAAACCTTCAAGCTACTCAATCCAGACAAAGCAAATTAGTTATTGACAACGCGAGTTGGAAATGCTAAGACACAGATCCGGCCCAAATGGAGCCATGGTCTTTGAAAACTAAACAACAAGGACAGCCAATGAGGAGACTCGCAAGAGTTTCAAAGAAACAATGAGCGAATCAACTTTTTCAAAAGAGAAGTGAAATAA
>JBAQLX010000235.1:0-3186 GCA_049302315.1 Desulfosporosinus sp. | reverse complement strand
CCACTGCATTTAGGACAGAGTAATGGATCCGTATGATAAATCTTTTGAATCAGGCGAGCCCAGTTTCTGCGAAAGACCTTTTTTGAAGTATTAGATTCAACCAGCGCCGGCGTCTCTGCATCAGTCTCGGTTTTTTTACGCATCCCCCGCGACTTGTTGGAATAATATCCGTCATATCTGACCAACTGTTCGCCCTTATTGATAAGGTAGGCATAACCACGCCATACCGACTTTCATCGGCGGTCTCAGTTATGCCCCCTCCCGAACCGGACGGACACCTCTCGATGTATCCGGCTCTCCATTTGACTATGGCTTAGAGTAATCTTGCTTGAACCTGTTTGAAACAGACCGGACACAGCGCCAGTGTCCTTCTGCGCTTTTCCAGCATCAGCAATTCAGAGGGGAGTGTGTTACCAAGGTCTTTCAACCGCCGAACATGGTGCATGATGATTTCATCAGTATTGTTCTTGCATAGTTCGCATGTTCCGAGCCTTAGTCGTCTGGCAAGACTGTTTTTTCTCTCATACTTGAGATATTGCGGCAGGATATCCGTATAGGCAGGCATAGCTTCCTTTTGTTTTTTGAAACCGTCATTATAGATTTTGCATCTTTTAGGGCCATCCTTTGTGAGGTAATCCACGCCAAATACGCCGTCTTTAGCATGCGATTTCTTTATTTTGTTGACAGTTGAGCGGTATTTAGATGCAAAGGTTTTATACATGCTGCTTTTCATAATGTTCGCAAACTTATCCAGTGTTGAAACATTCTGTGCCATTCTGTAGTAGTTATAAATTCCTCTGATTTCTGCATTGAATTTGCTAATGATTTCGATTTCCGGTCTGTTTGTCAGGTACCCTCGATGAATGGTTTTCCACCGTTCTATTCCGTTTTCGTCCTTTATGATTTTAAATGTCTTGTATTCAATGAGCTTACTGACCCATTTTTCGTGAGGCATGGATAGTTTGACTTTGCCATACCATACTCTTTGCAATCGCCCAATATTATTTCTCTTTATACCCTTGTCGCGGGATACAGAGATGTCATACCCAAGATAGCGAACCAGATCGGAGGAGTGTGTAATCTTTGTTTTTTGTTCCGACAGGGTAAGCTTTAGCCTTTCCTGTAAAAACAGTTTAACATCAGTCTTAAAGGTTTCTGCATCCTCTCTCGAACCAATTATGCCAATGACAAAATCATCGGCGTAGCGGTTGTATTGAAGACGCTTGTAGGTGCTGTCTTTTGCAGGGTAACAAGGCGTGCGAAGCTTTTCGGTCTGCAGCTTGCGTAGCTGTTTTGACATTACCTTGCGTTCTGGTTCCGGCATATTTTCTCTTTGCTGTTTGTATTTTTTGCGCAGGCGCTGGAGCGTGCCTTGTAATCTTGAATAGTCTTTGGTTACCCGATGTATTTTTTCGCCTATGTCGAAGATTAGCTTATATTGCTCCATGTAATCGTCCAACTCGGAAAGATAGATATTTGCCAAAATTGGACTAATTCCCGAACCCTGTGGAGTGCCGGAATACGTTGTGTGAAATTTCCATTGTTCCATATATCCGGCTTTTAGGAATTTCCACATTAAACTGATGAAATATTCATCGTGTATCCGTCGTCTTAATAGGTTAATCAGTACATGGTGGTCAAAACTATCAAAACACGCTTGTATATCACCCTCGACAATCCACTTTACTCCCGTAAATGTTTTCTGAATCTCAGTCAATGCGGTATGACTACTGCGCCTGGGTCTGAAACCGTGGGAATGATGCGAAAAGGTTGGCTCATAGATGGTTTCTAAAATCATTCGGACTACTTCCTGTACCAGCTTGTCATTCGCTGACAAGATACCCAGCGGACGCAGTTTGTTGCTGTTTTTCTTTGTGATATACGTCCGTTTTGCGGGGTTTGGCTGGTACGAATGGTCTCGGAGAGAGACGATGATGCGGTTGATACGTGCCTCACTCATTCCATCAAGGGTTGTTCCGTCTGCTCCGGGAGTCATGCTTCCTTGAGAAGAAGCAATATTCTTATACGCGAGCAGGTAGAATTCTGGGTTGTACAGGTTACGGTATAGCCGTTTAAAATTGTACTCCTTGTTACAAGCGTTTTCTTCTAAGCTTTTCAATACTTGAACTGGATTTCTCATTGATGCCTCGCGCACCTTTCCTGATTAAATATTGAAATTCAAACTGTCCCCCTTTGCCATGTGAACGGCCCTACCGTCTCAGACTACTATGGGGACTGTGTTACCATAGCGGATTTTCAGAACCGCTTTTTCATAGCGTTCATAGCTGAAAATGGACAGCGTTCCGCCGTAGGCAATCTCCGTTTAGTACTGTTAAAACGTAAGCATATTGTGTTGTCGGATGTGACGTTCGTCATTTTCCACTTTCCCGTGGCTGGTCTGTCTTGGATATCTCGTAAAAATACCATTCCCACGCACCTTCACCAAGACACCGGCGAGTTTAGCTTCCGTACGCCGGGGGTTACCCTATGCCCAACCTCTGACTATCATGCAGGCAGTTTAGCTTTCATCCTCGTACACAATTTTTCATCCCTCTGCGCTGACGTTCGTGAAGCTCGAACATCACTCATACTCCGACATGCTACACTCCCCATTTGGTTTCCCTTTTGGATAAGTCGGGGGATGATAGGCTGCGGTTTTTCACCGCTTGATATCTTAACCTACTACTTGCTTAAGGTAGAATTATAACAGTCCCACGAACAGCAAATGAGCTGCTCTTACGGACGCACGGAATATGGGTAACAAGTCTTGCCAACCAATCAAGGGTCATAAAGCTTTCCCGAACGCTGCTGTTTTTGCCTCTATAGATTACTCTGGCAATACCATCAGGCACTTCGCAGGCAGGTATATAGAGATACCTGTAAAAATATGAAGATGTTTGGGAACGATGTCGATGGCGGCTATGCTGAATTTGTTAAAGCTTTTGAAACCAATCTCTTCCATTTGCCGGATGAAATTCCTTTGACTGAAGGGGCTATTATTGCCGATGCCGTTACCTCGCCGTTCGCTGCTGTAAAAAATCGCTCCGGGTTGCAACCTGGAGGCTCGTTACTTGTCTATGGCGTTGGCGGGCTGGACTTAAACCTTGTCCAAATCGGTACTGCAATGGGCGCCTCTGGAGTTGGAACAAATGACACTTGAAATTGCGGACCAAAAATCCCGCAAGC
>JBAQLX010000234.1:0-3153 GCA_049302315.1 Desulfosporosinus sp. | reverse complement strand
AAGGTCTGTCCTTGTAGACAACTATCATAATTATCAGGGGTGCTATGGTCCTAAAAATGTAGTATAGGTATTGCAGATCTTTCGCAAAGTTTCTATTTGCCTGAAGAAATAATAAAAGCTGCCGATGAAGCAATGTATAAAGCAAAATCTGCGGGAGGTAGTCGAGCGATCATTGCCACGTGATAAAGGAAGGATTAAGCAGATGCAAACACAAGATGTAATCATCCTGCATTTCGGTCGCGACCGAGCATAGGTCGTGTAATTTAGCGGGTGGAAATCCCGTTCGGTAAGACGCAAGCCACGTCACCGATAGCGAGTCTTGGATGGCAAGGGGTAATCCTTGCTGCTATGCGTAGACAGCTAGGTAGTAGGCCTGAAAGTGATTGAGCCTCGAAATGGATAAACGGGAAGGTCGACTGTGTCGAAATACTGGAAGACAACATCCTACGTAACGTAACGGCGAGTTAAGTAGGACTTCCCCGGGGTCGAAGAGCCAGGCATGCTATACAATGATTACACAGCAACTCGGGAGATCCTGCTCGTTCTTTCGAAAGAGAGTATGACAAACCGCCGATAAAAAAGGGAGAATGTCAAAAGAGGGGTAGGAAGTCGGATAACTGCGTAGTGCGTGCGTGGCAGCACGATCATCAGGCGGGTTAAAGTCCCGCTGAGTCCCGGACTAGGGGGCTCATATCCAAACTCGGGGGTAATGCCTCGGGGGCCAGCAAAATGCTGGAGGGCAGGGCGTCTGCCGTGAGGCAGAGTCTGAAGGGCTTGAGGAGAAGTACTAGGCTGTAGCGAAATGGAGCTATCCAATTTGCGAACCGGTCGGCCAAAGGTGGGGCAAGGTCGAGTCTGCACTATGGAGACGAAGGCATTTCTAGTCCACCCATCGCAACAAGGTGTGTGCGGGCGGCATGGTATGGAAGATGACGATGTGACCCACGGAGATCTTGTCATGTCTGAAATCAGGGCACTTGAAGGACGAGTGGGTAAAGAAAGTCGAAGGGGATGTAGCCGTGACTACCTCTTCCAAAGAAAGCGCGGCAATTTCAGTAACGGGTGCTATAAGGAAACCCCGAAGTGCATACCGGATGCATGGCAAGAAGTCGGAGAGCCGTATATTACTCAAGAACGGACGAACAACAGAAACGTCCGGATTCGTTACCACCAGTGTAACGGGCTTCGGCTTACCCAAAAGGTAAACAGAAGGGGAAGGCGGCGCGCTTTATGGAGACCGAAACTTAAATGAGTTCCGTGAGTAGGCGGCAAGGGACGGACAGTTCCCTACGAGAAAGACCCAAAACTTGCAGGCGGAGGATACGAAACGAATGAAAGCAGACGGCACAGAACGGAAAGTTCATTCTTTAATCGACAAGGTATATCATAAAACTAACTTGGAACTGGCATGGAATCAGGTAAAAGCAAATGGAGGAAGCGGAGGTATAGATAAGGTAAATATTCCTACGTTCGAGGAAGTAGCGGAAGTAGAACTAGCAAGATTACATCAAGAGTTAAAGGAAGAAACCTATCAATCGATGCCTGTTAGGCGGCTGTACATCCCTAAAAGAGGAAATCCAAAGGAGAAACGGCCATTAGGAATTCCCGCAATCCGAGACAGAGTGTGCCAGCAAGCCCTTAAAAATCGACTCGAACCTATATTTGAACCACTATTTAGTGAGTGTAGCTTCGGGTACCGACTAGGGCGATCAACCCATCAAGCCATGCGGAAAATCTATCGAGAACTCATGGAAGGTTGCGAGTGGATAGTGGATGCAGATCTGCGTAACTTTTTCGGAACGGTACACCATGAGCGACTCATTGATATGATTGCTGAACAGGTCAGTGACGGGCGTATTCTTAAATTAATTAGGCAAATGCTTGAAGCTGGTTACATGGAAAGTGGCAAGAAATATGCGACACCAAGCGGGACACCCCAGGGAAGCGTAGTCAGTCCATTATTCAGCAACATCTATCTAAATCGATTCGACCACGAAATGACAAAGAAAGGGTACAGACTGACTCGTTTTGCTGATGATTGGGTTATCCTCTGCAAAACGCAAGTAGAAGCCGCTAAAGCCCTTCGAGAAGCAAAAATTATACTAGAATCGTTAGGATTGACGCTACACCCGGACAAAACAAAAATCACTCATATCAAGTGGGGATTTGAGTTTCTCGGGTACAAGCTTAAACGTGGGAAGGGTCTCTCCCTACCATTAGAAAAGGTAAAGAAAATACCCAGAATAAATATCTACGCCTATCCAACAGACAAATCCATCAAGCGATTCACAGATACCATCCAGTCGCGAACGAAAAGACGTATTCCGCTAACGGTCTACCAACTCATCGACACTATTAATCCAGTCATCCGGGGATGGGGAAATTATTACCGCAAAGCGCATGTCAGGAAATTATTCAACCGACTACAAGGATGGATTATTAGACGTATCTGGAGTCACCGAACGAAGCGAT
Source organism: Desulfosporosinus sp. (assembly GCA_049302315.1). Taxonomy (GTDB): domain Bacteria; phylum Bacillota; class Desulfitobacteriia; order Desulfitobacteriales; family Desulfitobacteriaceae; genus Desulfosporosinus. The sequence goes on along the minus strand of JBAQLX010000234.1, from coordinate 681 downwards.
GGCGTAACGCTGGTTGGAAAAAGCTTCCGGTACCTACCCTGTATTCCAAGTACAAGTTAGTTAGCCTTTTGTCGCTAATTCCAGACTTGAACCTACGAACTGCACCCAAAGGGTGACATGAAGGAAAGCGGATTGCGGGAAAACTGCACGATCCGTTTGATCGAGCGGACGGAGGAAGGCAAAGGCCGACCTCCTTCGACTCTACAGTGATGAATCTCTTGTAATGGGAGTGGAGCGAAGGGGATGAATCAGCTCAAGGAAGGTTTTTGCCAACTGGGAAACCGGGAGGAGCATTCGACTTTCTGCGTAGTTTTGTGGCTGTGAGGCTACAAAAGAATGGCTGATACGAGCCGTGTAAATCGAGAGGTTTACGCACGGTTCTGTAGGAGGCTGGTGGTGAAATTCCTCCGGCCTACTTGGCCTGCAGGAAACGTGATTTTACTCAGAGGAAATGCGCGCGCCTGTTTTCTACCCGACCCAAGCTAAGGGTGTATCATCTAGCGGGTGGAAATCCCGCCAAAACAAGGTTTAGCCAACCAATTTGTAGCGAGTCTTGAGATGTACAGGGCAACCTGCGCATCTGAGCGTAGACAGCAAGCGAGCAGGCTGGAAGCGAAAGCTGAAGCGATTGAGCCCCGTAATCACCTAAATGGGTAGGCTGATGCCGTGGTCAGGGCAGAA
>JBAQLX010000233.1:0-2300 GCA_049302315.1 Desulfosporosinus sp. | reverse complement strand
CGAAGGGACACATACTCAAATATTTCTTTAAGCCTGTTCGAAATTACTTCATCGATGACGTTTCTACGATATTTAATAACAAGGACGAGATGATAATGAAGGAGAAATACTGAGTGATTATTATTATCCAACTCCATTGATTTATCACCACCAACCATAATTACTACTGAATACATTATATCATGCATTTAAGCAATTATCAATGCTCAATTGGAATAAAAAGGGCGGCAATTCATCTCCCGCCTACGCACTCATTATCGTGAGTAAGGTAGCTTGGAGGCGGGAGACTTCTTGCCGCACGAAGTTAAACAATCACTTTCTTGATTTTACTATCCGGTAAGTAATTGTTCTAAAGCCTAAAACTTCGGGAACCGGAAATGTCCGGTCATTTGAGAAGGCCAATCTTGCAGTTGATCTGTCTCACTTGCGTACGGCCCAGCATTGTGTAAGATATATGGCACGCCGTCCTTGCGGCGTTTATCAGAAACCATGGCGATATGTTCATGAGGATAGTCATAAGTAACTATATCCCCGGCCTGCCAAAGATAGAGATTATCAACATCACCGGGTTTTATCTCTTTAGTTAGTTCCACTGCATGCTTGCGAAAGAATACAATAAGGTTAGGTACTCGACGAAAATCAATATTTGGATCCGGTTTATCTGCAAGACGAGGATAACTTGCAATATTTTCCCGAATATCTTTATCTACCAGGGTCTTTAAATCATAACCTGCATCACGCATAGCCCTCCACACAACATCGGTACATACTCCTTCGCTATTCGGCGGAAAGCCTCCTTGGTAATAGGAACTGAGATACTTGGGTTTTCTCATGACTTCTGACCTTGCGCCCTTGACAATGTCCTCCAAATCATTTACCCCATCATTATCTTTGTCACTTGGGCAAGAAATATTTGGAATTTGAATGGAAATACCAGGAATTGAAATATATTCCCCAAGCGGAGATTTAAGTTGCGGGGAGAATAATAATTTAATCCCAAGCCAAATAATAAGACCTAATAGTATTAAACTGATAATTACCGCTCTTGACCTAACAACTTTGTTAATAAAGTTCCACCTCATTATCGTTCGAAATCTATTCAAGAAAGTATTCTCTAAACAACGCGAGAATCCCTTGAATTCCGCTGCCATTTTGGCAAAACTTTATAATTTAGCTTTATAGGACTATGGTCGTTGCCGCTGATCCCTGTTGCCTTGTTGTGTCGAACTGGGTAATTATTCGAACTAACAATACCGATCAGAAAGGAGGTGCAAGTATGGCCCTCGCGAATGATAAAGAAGTTACAAAAGATATCCTTGTACAAATGATCGAAGCTGGTCTAATTAAAAAAGGCAATTTTCCCGACATAGTCGATGCCGTTTGTGATGCTTACAAGGAAATCTTTAAAACAGTGAAAGAGGATTAGTTATCGAAATGGATATCATCAGGGAAACAGCTATTTTTATATTCATGACTTTTTTGTGGCTTTTCTAAATTCACATGTTTTCAGGCAAAAATAAAAAGGGCCGAAACCCTTGGTATTACTGGTGGGCGAGGGGGGACTTGAACCCCCACATACTCACGTATATCGGATTTTGAGTCCCTCGACATTACCGGAAGCATTGGGAATACAACGTACTCTACCGGAATCCTCAGACCCTAAAAAACCTTGTATAATGCGGGTTTGCGGCACTTAAAACCCGGAAACCCAAGTCATTCCAAGGCTCTCTCAAAAGAACGGTTTTGGCATCAATTTTGGACGTTGGAGGGATATTGGAGGGATGTGACGGAGGGATATTCGGATCATCTACTGTCAAAACGTCGAACGTGTAGTAATCAAAAATTAATAGTGTAACAGTCATCCTACCATTGACAAATCTTTTCAGGAGTTGATGACTGTGAAAAATCAAGAATATTACGAGCAGCTTTTTGAGCCGTATCCCGATGTAGTTACGCTGGATGAATTCAGAGCCATGTTGGGCGGCATTGGAGAAACCACGGCACGCAAGATTTTGCATGGAAAACATATAAAGTACTTTTTCATCCGCAGTACCTACAGGATACCTAAAGTGTGGGTTATCGAATATGTGTTAAGCGACCATTATGCCCAATACCGGCAAGAGCTAAAAGTACAGGTTTAGCAGCAAGTGACGTACTCCCACCACCTAAGAGGCGGGGGCTTCTTGGGACGTACCGACTTATGTCGATATAATTACCAAGCTATTCCCGTTCGCCCAACGGTTCTTTGTAGTTTTAGGCTATACCAAGTATCCGGCAGCCTTCATTTCTGATGTTTATTG
>JBAQLX010000232.1:0-10736 GCA_049302315.1 Desulfosporosinus sp. | reverse complement strand
CATGCGCGCGCGATGATTCGTAAACTTGAACGTTTTGAGCTGATCGAAGAACTTGTCAGAAACTATTTGCAGGAAAAATAGCGGGGCATAGCGAGGCGCGAGGCACGAGGCGCGAGGCGCGAGGTGCGAGGCGCGAGGCGCTGAGTATATATAAATAAAGTAAAAGAAGTTCGAGTTTCGATATTTCAATATCGAGGTTGTGAACCTCGGATATCGAACTTCGAACCTCGAACCTCGTGCCTCGCGAAAGGAGTAGGCATGCGTCAGGTTAAGCTTGGTTTATGGGGGCCCATGGTTACAGAGGTGTGCTTCGGAAGTTTAGCCGTATCCCCCTTACAAGGTCGTTTGACAGAGGCTGAAGGGGTTAATGTTTTGCGTTATGCCCTTGAACAAGGGGTGAACTGGATTGACACGGCAGAAATTTATGGCAATTATGAGCAAATTGCATCGGCCATCGAAGGTTATCCTGACGTTCTAATTGTCAGTAAAACGTACGCTGTTTCGGCTGAGGAAATGCGTTTGAGCCTTGAAAAAGCACGCACCGCTCTCAACAGAGAAACCCTGGATTTTTTCCTTCTCCATGAACAGGAAAGCGCTTTAACTTTAAAAGGGCATTCAGAGGCTTGGGAAGAACTGATGCGTGCCAAGGAAAGGGGTATCGTGCGCTGGATTGGCATTTCCACGCATGCTGTTGCCGGAGTCCGAGTCGGCGCTCTCCAACCCGGTCTTGATGTGATCCACCCGATCCTAAATTATCAGGGACTAGGGATTATCGATGGAAATTTGCCGGATATGCTCGAAGCCATTTCATTTGCTTCTGAATTGGGCATAGGAATTTACGCTATGAAGATTTTCGGGGGCGGACATTTAACCCATGACCCGGAAAAAGCCGTGGACTTTGTACGAAGTATTCCAGGTGTCCAGGCGATGGCCTTGGGTATGTCCAGCCGGGAAGAAGTGGATTATAACCTGCTCTTGCTGTCGCGTAAAGATATACCCACATCCTTACGAGATAAAGTAAGGCACAGAGAACGGAAACTTTTTATTGCGGATTGGTGCCAAGGGTGTGGGCGTTGTTTGGAAGTCTGCCCGCAAGGCGCTTTGCACCTCAGCGAAACGGTGGCAGTGGTAGATCCTGAGGCATGTATCCTTTGCGGATATTGCGGGCGAGTTTGTCCACATTTCTGTTTAAAAATCGTATAGGGTAGGAAGAACCGAGGACTAAGCGCGACGAGAGACGTGCATGCTCGGGGGAAAAGTAGAGATAACCGTCAAAACCTTACGGTTTAAATAAATATAGTCCAATTTGACTTATTTAAAATCTCCAGTTATACTCAAACTAGCTCGTTATAACTAATGGATTTAAGCAAACCTTCTCTATTACCTAAGACTACGGGAAGAAGTTGGTGACCTTGCCATGTAGTGCGGCTAATATATTTAAGGGAGGTTTTTTTATAATGTTCAATGACAAAATTTTGAATTGCAGAGACTGTGGTCGGGATTTCGAGTTTACTGCTTCTGAACAAGAGTTCTACGCAGAAAAAGGTTTCACTAACGAACCCGGTCGTTGCCCAGAGTGCCGTGCAGCTAGAAAAGCACAAACCAGAAACCAAGGCAGTGGCGGCTATTCACGTCAACAACGTGAAATGTTCCCAGCTGTTTGCGCTACTTGCGGAAAAGAAACTACGGTTCCTTTCCAACCTTCTGGCGACAAACCTGTTTATTGCCGTGAGTGCTATCAACCCCGTATACGCAGCAACTGGTAAATTATTAATACTAAAAATCTCTCTGTGCTTAATTGACGGGGAGATTTTTTAAAAAAGTGAAGGTTTAAACCAAATCTTTCGACCATGCTAAAATGGGGAAGGGTCTTGCGGCTTAGAAAAAAGGAACTGGGTAAAGTTAATGGATGCACTGAGTTGGCTGAATTAATCGAACACTTAGCCTTAATATAAGTAAAGGCTAAATATGGAGAAAGACAAAATGGGAAAAGTCAAAAATAACTTACCTCTGAAAGAAAAATTATTTATAGTTTTTGTAGTAGGATATGCATTAAGTCCAATTGATCTAATCCCTGATTTTATTCCAATTCAAGGTTTTCTTGATGACCTGGTTCTTGTTCCGTTAGGTATTGCAATAATTAACAAGATGATTCCTGGTCAAATGATGAAAGAGGCAAGAGAGAGGGCATCTAAATCAAAGAATTGGTTTACGGCGACTGTAATAATTGCGATATTGATTATCTTAGCTGGATTGGTGTTATTAAAGGTGACCCGTTGAATTTAAAAATAGTGGTCATCTATAATCGCCCAAGTATATTGGTAAGAAGTCCCTGCACCAGGAAGATATCTGGTTGTAGGGATATTTTCATTGATATTCAATTTGATTATTGCTATAATAAGAACATACGTTCGGAGTGGATAAAGCAAAATATATGTGCTGCGAGGTGGATAAAATGAAAGATGTTTGCGCTGGATGTGGCCAAAAAAAGTATTGCAAGGAGCCGTGTGAAGCTTGGCTGATTATCCACAACCAATGCCCTGTATGCAGGAATAAACTCATACATTTGGGCGGATGCACCGAGTGCATCACCGGTGACTGGGCTAAGTGCGGATGATTCGCAGAAGGGCGGCTGGCTGCGGCGGGAATGTTCTCAATATCATTGCCCAGAGTGCTCAATCCAAATCATTAATGAAAAACCAGCATGGCAAACAACGGAATAGTAATAATTGATAATCCAGTGGAAAGCACAACAATTTTTGAGGCTAGGAGCGAATCTCTCTCGAATTTTTCTGCGAAAATAACAGTATTGCTTGCCGGAGGCATAGCGGTCAGCATGACACAGGCGGCCAGTGTAAGTTGATCAACGTGTAGGAGCTTTAAAACAAGGAACGCAGTGGCAGGGAGAACGAGAAGTCTTAAAAAGGACCCGTAATAGACATGGATTCCTTGGAACATTTCACTGAACTTAACCTCGGCCAGCATGGCTCCTATGACGATCATGGCCAGAGGAGTAGTTAGGCCTCCAACCGTCGTAACCAGCTTGGCTGCAAATGCCGGCAGTTCAAGAGGTGTTAATAACAAAACAAGACCGAAAACAGTCGATAAGGTGCCTGGATTGACAAGCGCCTTCTTTAATGTTTGCCAGTCGCTGACTCCTGTAAAGAGCATAAGCCCATAGGTCCAGAGAAACAAGTTGAAGACAACGCAGTAAATGGAGGCATAGAAGACACCGATACTGCCAAAAATGCTCTCCATCACAGGGTATCCCATGAAGCCACAGTTGGTAAAGACAACGATAAACTGCATGACTACCTTTTGATTAGTCGGGTATTTTTTAAAAAGGAACGTGCCGAGCAAGATGGACACCACATTGCTGACAACAGCAAAAATAAAAAGGATGATGGCGCTGGACAAAGCTGATGCGGGAAGGTCCTGATTAAAGGAAGAGATGGCAATGGCCGGGATCGCAATATTAAGAAGAATTTCCGTAACCCCCCTTGTTACTTCCTTATTCATATAGCCAAGTTTTTTACAAATATAGCCGATCATGATCATCAATAAAATAACAAAGACGGAGTTCATTATCGTTACAAAATCCATGGCGGACCTCCTGCCGATTTTTGGACTTCTATTCACTTGTGATTTTTAATAATATCACAAAAAGAAATTATTTTATATATTGTCTTTATTTGGACGGCATGGTCCCACTGATGGCGGATGCCATTGTAATGGCGTTTTTCCTGGGAGTGTTGGCGGTTTCGTAAGAAGCTGAAATTGAAAGCGGGGCTAGGAGGGGTAACCCTCTTGGTAGAATATTTAAGGGATATTTTTCGTTATTTTGTAACAATCTCTATCTAGAGGTAAGGGGTAGTTTGGAGGGAATATGATGCGGATTATGGGATTGGATTTTGGCGCGAAGACAATTGGCGTGGCGATGAGTGATGCTTTTTTTTGGACGGCTCAAGGGGTTAAGACGATTAAACGCTCCAGGAAGGAGATCGATGAGTTGCGTGAACTCATTCGTGAGTATGAGGTGATAGAGATCGTTATAGGCTATCCAAAGAATATGAATGGGACACAGGGGCCTCGTTGTGCGTTGACAGATGAGTTTGCTGAGGATTTACGTTTGGAGTTTGGGCTTCCGGTGGAGTTGTGGGATGAGCGCTTAAGCACGGTGGCGGCACAGCGGACTCTTCTTGAGGCGGATGTCTCGCGTGCGAAACAAAAACTGGTGATTGACAAGCTGGCGGCAGTTTTTATACTGCAAGGTTATCTGGATCATAGACAGAAGAAAAATATCCCAGTGTAATTTGACAATCATTATCTACAATAGTACAATGACCATATTCTTTGATAAGAGGTGAATCGCATGACAGAAAAACCACATGACCATGAGCATGATGAGCATGACGTTGAAGAGTTTGATACAGTCGTTCTCACAGATGATGAGGGAAAAGACCACGAGTTTCTTCATCTCGATACCTTGGAACTTGAAGGCTCGACATACTTTGTCCTGGTGCCTGTTTCGGAAGACGAATCCGAAGATGAGGATGACAATGAGGCCATTATTCTTAAACTTGGCAAAGATGCTGAGGGCGGAGAAATGCTGCTCGACATCGAAGACGATGAAGAGTGGGAAAAGGTGGCTGACGCTTGGGAAACCCTGGTAGAATCCGAAGAGGAATAGACTAAAACATTTGGGTAGGTAAAGAAAAATAAAAAATAAGAAGAACTCGCTGAGGTTATCTCGGCGGGTTCTTCTTATTTTTTATTCACTTGCTCATAGGAGAAAAATCTAGAGATAAACGTGAATCACTGGGGAAATACTAAAGTTGACAAAAGAGGGCGATAAACAAGCTGGAAGAAACGTGTGCACTGTTGTACAATGAGAAACAGAATTAAGTTAGAAAGAAATGAACAATAAGATGAAGATGGAAAAACGGAATGAAACAAGGCGGATTTTAATGGGGATTATTCTTGTTCTCTTAGTCGGGGGCATTGGATTTTTAGCTTGGCGGAGTTGGGCAACAAAAGCATACTCCTCCACAGGTAAGAATGAAAAGATTACGATTGCTCAGGGAACAACGGCAGCTCAACTGGCGGAAGAATTACAACAGCGGCATCTGATCCGCAGTGCATGGGCATTTAGATATTTAGCGCATGCACGGCAATCGGATTTCAAGCTTTATGTTGGAGATTACCAATTAGCCCCCACGATGCCCCCCGGCGAAATGATCAAACGGTTAATTAGCGGCGCGGATGCCTTGGATATTATCCGGGTGACTATCCCTGAAGGGTATACTACGGAACAAATTATCGAACTTCTCGTCCAAAAAAGAATTGGCAGTAAAGAGGAGTTTACAAAAGTTGTTACGGAAGATGAGTTTCCATACCCGTTTATTAAGGACGCCCCAAAGGGGATTCACCGCTTGGAAGGATACTTATTTCCTAATACTTACGACATCTCTGTTAAAATAACGCCTCATGCCGTGATTGATTTGCTCCTCCAACAGTTTGTGAAAGAACTTACACCTGAGGTGCAGAAGCAGCTCGAGACTATTAAACTGTCCGTCCCTCAATGGGTCGCCTTAGGCTCTTTGGTCGAAAAAGAGGCGGTGAAGGCATCGGATCGTCCGTTGATTGCTTCGGTGTTTATGAACCGGCTAAGAATTGGTCAACCCCTGCAATCCTGCGCTACAATCCAGTTTCTGCTGGGCACGCCTAAGGAGAAACTCTTTGAAAAGGATCTCCAGATTCCTTCCCCATACAATACCTACCTCCACTCAGGATTACCGCCGGGGCCAATTGCCAATCCCGGACATGACTCACTGCAAGCGGCATTATACCCGACTCAAACGGATTTCCTGTACTTTGTGGCCAAAAAAGATGGCTCCCATGCGTTTGCTAAAACGTATGCAGAGCATTTAAAGAACGTAAAATTGTATCAGTAGAGAATTGTATCAGTAGAGAATCAAGAGGATTATTTGCGCACCATTAGCTTCTTAATCGCCTGATCAAGCCCCTCAAGGGTTAGTTCAAACATGGGAAATATCTCGCGCACCATTGCTATCGTGTCGTACCCGTGGTATAGACCCCAATATCGCTCTGAAATAGGATTGAGCCAGGCGTTATACGGAAACTTCTTGGCTATCCGCTGCAACCAGGTAATGCCAGGTTCCTCATTGTCCATGTCCCAATAGATGTTGCCGCCGCGCATGATCAGTTCGCTTGGGGCCATGGCCGCATCCCCGATGATCACCAATTTGTAGTCTGAGTTGAGCGAACGCAGGAGATCCTCTGTTTTTATCGCGTTTCCGGGACTGATTCGAGCATCATAATACAGCAGGTCATAGATGCAGTTATGGAAGTAAAAGAACTTCAGATCCTTAAAATGGGATGACTTATGAACCGCTGAGAACAATTGGCTGCAGATATTGGCATAAGCAATCATTGATCCGCCGACATCCATCAGCACAATAACCTTGACGGAGTTTTTGCGTGGCCTCGTCCAGACAAGCTTTAAGCGTCCGGCATTTTTACAAGTTTCATCAATGGTATCTTCCAGGTCCAGTTGATCCTTGACTCCATCCAGGCGCGTGCTAAACTGACGCAAACGGCGTAAAGCGACTTCAAACTGACGTACTCCCAAGGTTTTGTCATTGCGATACTCTCGATAATTGCGCTCGCTGGCTACTTTCACGGCGGATTGCCCGTGAGACTCGCCGCCGATTCTCACGCCCCCCGGATGGAAACCGGAGTTCCCAAACATCGCCGTCCCGCCCGTACCGATCCAATTACCGCCGCCATGATGAGGTCCGTCTTGGGTCCGCAAACGTTCTTCCAAAGCGGCCTTTAAACTATCCCAATCGGGCAAGCCTAATTTACGCAGGAGCTCATTGCGTTCTTCCTCGGAGAACATTCTTGCCGGCAAAGGATTTTCCATCCATTGAGAAACCTGATCCAATAATTGTACGGGGGTTTCTATTCCTTGAAAATACTTCTGAAAGGCAATATCGTATTGGTCAAAGTGACTTTCACTTTTCACCAGGACGGCTCTTCCCAAGTAGTAAAACCCGGACAGGCTTGATTCAGCCAAGCCGACCGAAAGCGCCTCCATTAAGGTCATCCATTCGGTGATCGAAACAGGAACACCCTCCTGACGCAGTGCATAAAAAAAGTTTGTATACATAGTCTACCAGCCACGTTTCACGCGCGACTGATTTTCTGTGCCGCGCAAATGGAGTTGTTTCAAGGCCAAATCAAAATCCTGATTCTTTTTTAATAAGGCCCCCAGGAAGGGGATTTCCTGATAAATCTTCTCGGGCTTGATCCCACCGATCGTCAGGGCTTGAACCCAATCGAGGAGTTCACTGGTACTGGGTTTTTTCTGGAGACCTGAGATACTGCGCAGCCAATAAAATGCTTTTAAAGCTTCGGCGAGTAAGCGCTTTTCCAGGTCCGGAAAATGGACATGCACTATTTCTTCCATCATCGCTTGGTCGGGGAAGTTAATATAATGAAAAATACAACGGCGCAAAAATGCATCCGGCAGTTCTTTTTCGGCGTTGCTCGTAATGATTACAATCGGTCTGTGTTTGGTTGTGATGGTTTCCCCCGTTTCCGGAATAAAAAAATTCATGACGTCCAGTTCCCAGAGCAAATCATTGGGAAATTCCAGGTCCGCCTTATCGATTTCATCAATTATGAGAACAACCCGCTCGGGAGATTCAAAGGCATCGCCTAGTTTGCCCAGCTTAATGTATTGTTTAATGTTAGAAACATTCTGCCCGCCGAATTGACTGTCATAGAGGCGCTGAACCGTGTCATAGACATAAAGACCATCTTGGGCTTTCGTGGTAGATTTAATATTCCAGATAATTAAGCGCAGACCCAGCGAACGGGCAATACTTTCCGCCAGGACTGTTTTGCCTGTGCCGGGTTCTCCTTTGATTAAGAGTGGTCTTTTTAAGGCAACTGAGATATTAACACTGTTCCGGAGATCATTGGAAACGATATAATCCTCGGTTCCTTGATAGAGTAATTGGTCAGTCATTATTAAGTGTCCTCCTCAACGTTTTTGAAGTTCTTATTACATTATAATATAATACCACATATTGTTCAAAGTTTGCGTAAAATTTATCAAAGTATTAGCTTTTTATTATTCTTTTGTTTATGATAGATTATATGAATAAGCTGATTGAATTGGGCTTAGAATAACCGTTAGGGGAATACCAATGAGAAAACCGGAATTGTTAGCTCCTGCGGGAGATTGGGAAAAGTTAAAATACGCTCTGGCCTATGGAGCGGATGCTGTTTATCTGGGCGGTCAGGCGTTTGGCCTGCGGGCTTATGCCGGGAATTTCAGCTTAGAGGAAATGGAGCAAGCGGTGCGCTGGACGCATGCCTTGGGCAAGAAAATATATGTAACTGTGAATATTTTTGCCCATGAGTCGGATTTTGAGAAACTGCCGGCTTATCTTAAGCAATTGGAAGGGCTGAGCGTGGATGGGGCTGTCGTCTCTGATTCGGGGATCATCGCCTTAGCCCAGGAAGTGGCTCCGCGGCTGCCCCTCCATTTAAGCACCCAGGCGAATAGCACGAATTCGTATGCGGTGGGATTTTGGCTGAAGCAGGGGATTGAACGGGTCGTCCTTGCTCGGGAACTAACGCTTGAGGAACTTCGTGCTGTGCGTTCCAAGGTTGAGGGAGAGCTGGAGGTCTTTATCCATGGGGCAATGTGCATGTCTTATTCAGGTCGGTGTTTACTGAGTAACTATTTGACAGGACGGGATGCCAACCGAGGGGAATGTACGCAGCCCTGTCGTTGGGGATATGGTCTGATGGAGGAAAAGCGGCCGGGGGAAGTCTTCCCGCTTGAGGAAGATGAACGCGGAACTTATGTTTTTAACTCGCACGATTTATGCCTTCTGCCCCATCTGCCCTTGTTAAAGCCACTTAACCTGGACAGCTTTAAGATCGAAGGGCGGATGAAAAGCCTATATTATGTCGCCGGTACCGTAAAGGTTTATCGCCAGGCGATTGATACGCTGTGGGATGAAGGGGAGGAAGCCTTTCAAGTGAAGCTGCCGCAGTGGCTGGAAGAAATGGCTAAAGTGAGTCACCGGGATTATTCAGCCGGCTTTCTGTTCGGAAAGCCGGGGGCAAATTCACATAACCTGGAGTCCTCACATTATGTCCGGGACTATGATTTCGTCGGGGTGAGGTACTCAGGCGATGAACCTGAGGGCGACCAGACAGACTATGCAGATAGCTGCACATTATGGATTGAGCAACGGAACAATTTTAAGTGTGGAGAAGTATTGGAAGTATTAACTCCGCTGGGAGTTCCCTGGTCATTTGAAGTCAGGGAAATGTGGGATGAAGAGGGGAACCCGCTAGAAGCGGCCCGTCATGCCCAGCAAAAGATTAGGCTGAGGGTACCTGGAAAAATTCTCCCTTACAGTATTTTACGGCGGGCGAAAAGGGAAAGGAGATAGTATTTTGTGAATATCTATTTAAAATCGGCGGATAAAGGAAACGATGGGGTGAATCCAATAGAGCGAAAAAGCTCTCTGTTTGCAGATACGGATGTCATAGTCAAAGCACGCTTGGAACGGGCGGAAATGCAAATGTTAGACAAACTGGTTGAGGGTTTAGGACACCTTGGCATTGTATCTACGACGAACAAGGCATTAGGAGAGGTCATGATTCAAACGACGAAGGATTGCTGGCCAGATTTAAAGAAAGCCATCGAGAAGATGCCATTTGAAATAGAGTTCCTTTAAATATTTGGTAATAACCTAGTTTGATTGTTCTGTTTTGAGCTTCTGCAATGTTTCTAGGGGCAGACCAGTTATCTCAGCAATGTCTTCTACCGAGAATCCTTTTTTCACTGCGTTTCGGGCGGCTTCCAGCTTGCCTTCCAGCTTGCCTTCCAGCTTGCCTTTCAGCTCACCTTTCAGTTCAGCTTCGTAAAGATCGGAATTCTTGTCCAGGATAGCCTTTAATCTTTGTTCGTAGATTTCTTTGGCTCTAGGGTCAGCTGCCATTTCTTCCAGCGCCAGTCTGGCTTGGGCTATGGCAGGGTCTTCTTCTGACAATCTCTCCAGCAATTTCATGTTATCCCATCCTTTCAGAAACATTGCCCACCGGTCTAGTGGGCTCCCATGATTTGCCATTTCCTCTTTTAGTTTGGGTAACTCAATGAAGTGGATCTCTATGGCGTCTGTCAGCTCTATGCTCTCTTCCAGTTCCAGCAGCCTGAATTTGGTATGGTAGCGTTGGCTGTCTTTGATGCGCACAAAGTCTAGTATGTTGATGGTTATGGCTCTTTTCAGATCCTTATATTTTCCTTTGATGATCTTCTGATCACCAAACATGCGGCAGACATAGAAGGTGCTGCGCCTCTCCATATCGGCTCGATCTCCGATTTGCATTTCGACATCGACCAATTCACCGCTACCCAGCTGAACTTTTATGTCAAGTATGCCATAGCTGTCATCTACATACTCCTGCTCCAGGTAGGGGTTCAAGATCTCCACCTCTACAATCTGGCGGTCTCCACTCCAATCCAACACGGCATTCAGAAGGCTGATCAGTATGGGCTTGTTCTTCTCGGCGCCAAAGATTTGTTTAAAGACCACGTCTACTTTGGGGTCCAGTCTCTCAGGCAAGCAGATCACCACCTTTCGGTATTCATTTTATCATACGTCAGTCGGTTTCTGGAAGCGCTC
>JBAQLX010000231.1:0-2002 GCA_049302315.1 Desulfosporosinus sp. | reverse complement strand
AACGAAAGCTATGCCCTCCTGAACCGCAACCAGGATTCCGTCCTGTTCCTGCTCGCCACTTTCCACTTTCAGTTGTGATTTTTGGCGCTCCAGCGAGATTATAGACAAGCGTTCTTGTTCCTCGCTCTCTTCCCGCTCGCCCCGCTCTATATTGGTGATGATATGCCGGTATCGCTCCAGCTCCTGAGCCCGGTCACTAAGTATTTCCTCTCGAACCGGCGGATTTTGTTGCCTACTGGTCAATGCCTCTTTCAGCTGTTCCACGGATTCCTGAGTAATTTGAACCTCAGCCACGGAGGTCTGTAATTTTATTTGCCGTTCTTCCATTTCAGACGCATTCTTCTCAACGTCTCTTTGCAAGCCGTCCACTTGTTTGGAGACTATCTCGTACGCCTCTAAAGCCTGGGCGGACGCGTTAACTCGAGTCCGCTGCCCGGGGTCTACCGAGATTTGATTGAGATGGATCTTCACGTCTTGCTGTTGTTTAAGGGCTTCTGCTTTGCTTACTATAGCAACTTGGATCTTTTGTTCCAATTCCTTTCGGATTCGATCAAGCTCGCCGTATTGGTTACGTGTAGTGCTTAACCGCTCTTCGCGCGCCTGGATATCATCTTCCAGGCCTTTGGCTTGTTCAAGTTGTTCCAAGCGGCGCAGACAGCGCGGCTCAGACTCTAATCGTACAAGGTTACTCTCAGACCATTTCCCTTCCGCAGTTTCTTTCTCCAACCTTGCTTCTCCAAGTCGAGCATCTGCGTCTTCGACCTGATTTTTTGCCCCCTTGAATCTTTCTTCAGAGAGTCTGATTTCTTCCAGGATTGGGCGAATAGATTCCGCACGTTCAGCCAGACTTAAGTGCTCGGCTATTCTATCTATCTTGGATTGAGAGGCTGTCAACTGAACCTCTTTTTCCTGGATCTGCTGTAACTGTTCTTGAAGCCCCCATATTTCCTTTGCTTCATCATACTGTTTATTTAAGATTGTTAATCCCTCAGCAATACTGGATGACTTTACAATTGCATCCTGTAAATCCGCCTCAGCTTCTTTAACCCGCTCCGCCGAAGCATCCCCTAAACCCTGTTGCCGCTGCTCCACACCGTTTAAGTTAAATTCCGCACTTCCCAGTTGTTCTGTCAGTCGAGCTGAAAGTTCTCTGCCATAGGCTTCCAGGGAAAACAACCGCTCCAGCATCTGTCTCCGCTCCTTAGGCTTGATGGTTAGAAACTCCGCAAATTTTCCTTGGGGAAGAACGACTGCTCGGGTAAAGTCTTCCACGCCTAGACCTAAGATGTCCTCCATTTTCCTGGTCATCTCATCGGCCTTAGAGGCCAAAACAGTTTCCACACCCTCGACTATTTCCACAAGGCGACACGCGGAAGCTTTGACCGTCCGCTCCCCGGAGCGACGGTAAGCCCGTTCCGCACGATAGGTTATCCGTTTACTCCCCGCTGCTAAGGAAAAATCATATTCCACAGTGAGCTGCTTCTCCGCATGGTTAAGAATCCCTTGCGTGTTGTTGGCCGCTCGTTCGACCGTACCGTAAAGCGCGAGTGTTATGGCATCAAGAATCGTGGATTTTCCGCTTCCTGTGGAGCCGAATATTCCGAACACACCTGTTTCACAGAGTTTCGAAAAATCAATCTCCTGAACTTCCCTAAAGCTATTTAAGCCTGCTATTTTTAAAAGAATCGGCCTCATGCTATCTCCCCCTTCTCATCCTCGACCTTTGGGCGTTGGCAATCATCCGAATCAAGCAAGGTTAAAAACAAAGAGACCAATTCCTGCTCGGGTTCAGCTCCACCTGTTCTTTCCTGGTAAAACTTGCGGAACAGCTCATCAATTGGCAACTTTGCGCGAGCCTCCGCCACGATCTGTTTTGTTTCCGGGAAAACGGGACGGATATTGATCAGGCGTTCCCGCTGACGGCGTAGAGTATGGATATCTTGGGAATTAAGCGCACTTGTCACAAAAACCTCTAAATCTATCCAGGCGTGGAGATCCTTCC
>JBAQLX010000230.1:0-10926 GCA_049302315.1 Desulfosporosinus sp. | reverse complement strand
GCATCAAAGGCATTGACCCCCGGAACTTGGGCATCATAAACCTCCTCAACTCCTGCCGGGAGACATTCTGTCACACCGGCCAGAAAGCGCTCTCTATTCATATTACGACGATAGCCCTCAAGCAGATTTTTAAGGGTTAGCGTTTTCTTAATGTTGCTAAAGCCAATAACCTCAGCAAAAGTAGGCAAATTATCCTGGGATAGGGAAAGTTCGTGCCCCGGCTGAACTTGATAGTCCTGACGACCACCCTTGCCATCCGGCAAAGACTTATAGCCAGAAGATTTGCGATCCCTATAAATTGTCGAGGCCATACCTAAACGATGCAACATGCGCTGGACTATTTGCAGCCCTGCGAGATCCTTCTGCCATAACCTGACGGATACGCCCTTCTCTTGAGAACCTACTACGGTTCCATCTGTATCAAATAGGCCCCTGATCAGTCCTCTGTGAAAGTCCGAGCTTGTTTTTTCCAGCTCCTCAGTAAGCCTCTTCTCCTTTGGAGAAATACCATATTCCCCCGCTAAATCGCGTAAGGACGCTAACTTCATCCGGTGTTCATTTCTCTCCTCTTTTAACGTTCCATCCCCCAAAAGCAGACCTAAAAGATAACCTTCTTCAAAACTCCCCTTACCAGACCAATTTAGCCCCCGATTATTGGAAAGAATAAGTTGGTCCCTTGGTTTCAGCTCACCGGCGGGTTTCCAGATTTCAGTAATTTGGTCTCGTGTCACCTTCTCCGCCATCCGGACGAGATGATCCATGGTTACTTTAAGCTCATAACCCCGATCTGTCTTGACCGCTAAAATGGACTGAGTCCCGGTGGAAAAGAAACCCTCCGGGCTTGTCCGATGATATTCTCCATTTAAAACCAGCTCAAGTTCCTGACCTAACACAGTTTTGACTTGGGCTGGGCCATGGTTAGTCAGTATCCAGGTGTCTCCCGTGACACAAGGATTCGTCGCTTCAATCTCTCCCTGCAGAGGGGTAGGATTCCCTTCATTTAAACGGTCGAGAAAGACTATGCCCGGTTCTCCGTTCCGCCAGGCATGATCGACGATTTTATGAAAAATCTCCGGCGCAGATAATTTCCCTACTGGACCGCCCGTGTGAGGGTCTATGAGCTCATAGGGACGTCCTTCACGAACAGCCCGCATGAAGTCTTCCGTGATCCCGACGGAAATGTTGAAGTTCGTAATCTCTTTATTCTCTTCTTTACACTGAATGAACTCCACAATATCCGGATGGTCCACCCGCAGAATTCCCATATTAGCCCCGCGCCGAGTTCCGCCTTGCTTAACCGCTTCCGTGGCGGAATTAAAAACCCTCATAAAGGAAACCGGACCGGAGGCCACTCCGCCGGTTGAGCGAACCATGCTATTTTTCGGGCGCAAACGTGAAAAGCTGAAACCGGTCCCTCCGCCGGATTTATGAATAATCGCGGCATTTTTTATGGCATCAAAAATCTGTTCCATGCTATCTTCGATCGGTAAGACAAAGCAGGCGCTCAATTGCCCGAGATCCCGACCGGCATTCATAAGCGTCGGCGAATTTGGCATAAATTCAAGATTCGCCATCATGGTATAGAATTCTTTGGCCAGTACCCCGGTTTCTTTTTTGTCTTTGCCGTATTTATCCTCTTCAATTCCTGCAATCACATGGGCTACCCGATAAAACATGTCTTCCGCAGTTTCAACTACTTGACCGTTTGCTTGTTTTAAATACCGTTTTGCCAATACTACGCGGGCATTAGGCGTAAGATCAGCCTTTGGCCAGGTTTTTGGCGCTTGCCCTTCGAAACTCAACGCGAATCCCCAACTTTCCTTCATAACTATTCAATCTAGTCCCTCTTCTGCAAAGTTCCCCGCTTTTCAATCAGCTCGTGCAACTCCTCCATAAAACGTTGTATGTCCCGAAACTGACGATAGACGGAAGCAAAACGTATGTAGGCTACTTCATCCAATCCAAACAGCTGTTCCAGCACAGCTTCCCCCACTTGAGCGCTCGACACCTCACGCTCATTGCTGTTGCGCAGGATTTTTTCTATTGCGTAAGCTGCATCCTCAATTTGTTCCATGGAAATTGGCCTTTTTTCACAAGCCCTTAACATGCCGGCCATCATTTTGGAACGGGAAAATTCTTCACGCCGTCCTTCTTTCTTTACAACAACGAGCGGAGAATCCTCAAATTTTTCAAAGGTGGTAAACCTACGCAAACAACGTTCACATTCCCTGCGTCTTCGGACTGCCGTGCCTTCTTCAACCTGACGTGAATCATGAACTTTTGTATCCTCGTTG
This sequence comes from Desulfosporosinus sp., assembly GCA_049302315.1. Lineage (GTDB taxonomy): Bacteria > Bacillota > Desulfitobacteriia > Desulfitobacteriales > Desulfitobacteriaceae > Desulfosporosinus. The sequence continues at coordinate 8,632 of JBAQLX010000230.1, read as the reverse complement.
CCGCAGAATGGACAATGCACAGCTTCACCCCCAACATATAGTATGTTTTCAATTTAACTATACTATATGTTGTGTGTCAAACTCATTTAAGGACTATATAACGCTTTTCTTTCTCTCCCTCGATATGTTTTTGTCCAGTAGCTCTTGCTTCCTCATTTTTAGAAATACTATGTTGTATTCATTTCGATAAAAGGGCGGAGTGAACTCAGCCTTTTAACCTCACGTATCCACGAACCCCTCTCCCCAACCAGGCATAGAGTATACTTACTTGGGATGACTGATCATGGTTATCATTTCATACAAGGAGGCCGTCAGCCGATGATTCGCCAGCAAGGTGAAAATACGTTTATTATGATCTATAACGGTGAACTATATAACACACCGGAGATCCGTCAGGAACTTCTGAGTCGCGGCTACCGTTTTGAAGGTCATTCTGATACGGAAGCCATACTTCTCTCCTACTTGGAATGGGGACCCTCTTGCGTTGAGCGTTTGAACGGCATATTTGCCTTTGGTATCTGGGACAGTAGAGAACAGCAGTTATTTGCGGCGCGTGATCGCCCGGGGGTTAAGCCTCTCTTTTATAGCGAACAGACAAGTTCACTTGTTTTTTCTTCAGAGCTTAAAGCCCTGCTGAAACACCTGGATATATCCCCCAATATCGGGCGGGAAGGATTGGCTGAAGTCTTCCTTGCCGGCCCGGCACGTACTCCTGGAGCAGGTGTTTACGAAGGAGTTTCTGAGCTAAAACCTAGGCATGTTCTATTATATTCTGCGAATGGTTTGTACATTCGTTAGTAAAAAGATCAAACTGCCTCATTTACGTCGTGTACTTTACTGATTTTAGTTTCGGGAGACTTTTTTATGACCTTAACCTTGGTAATTCTATACCCTAGAACCTCCATAACTTCAAAGTTATATCCATCAAAATAAACAACATCCGCCTTGACCGGCTTTCGACCTATCCGTGAAAAAACATATCCCCCTATCGTAGAAACAGTTTCTTCCTCCAGTTCAATCTCCAGCATTTCGGAGACTTCTTCCAACAAAACCCGTCCGTTTAGGATATATTCATTCTCAGCCAGTTTCTGAATGTCAAGCTGTTCTGGCTCAAATTCATCATAAATTTCTCCGACCAATTCTTCGAGCATATCCTCAAGTGTGACAAGCCCAGCCGATCCGCCAAATTCGTCCACAACAATAGCCATATGGGTTCGTTGGCTCCGCATTCTCTGTACAAGATGAGAAATCGGCATTCCCTCAGGAACTGCCAGGATATCTCGCTTAATCTGAGTAATATCTTTCGCCCCCGACTGTTCCTGAAACCGAATGATGTCCCGCATATGGACTAAGCCCAGAACATGGTCTTTATCTTCCTCACACAACACATAACGTGTATGACCGTATTTTTTAACAGTTTCAAGAATTTCCTCGAAGGTATCCTGTGTGAAGATACACACCATTTCCTGGCGCGGAATCATCACCTCACTGGCAATGCGGTCCGAAAACTCAAATACATTATCCAAAAGTTTACCTTCCATTTTATCTAAATAGCCATGCTTTTGACTGGCATCGACCAACATGCGCAGTTCTTCTTCACTATGTGATAAATCGGCCTCATTGGCCGGTTGAATTCTTAAGATCTGCAAAACAAGGTTCGCTATCCTGTTCAGCGCCCAAATAACCGGATAAAATACCCAGTAAAAAGCTTTTAAAAAGCCGGCAGTAGCAAGAGCAATGCTTTCGGCCTTCTGGATTGCTAATGATTTAGGCACAAGCTCTCCCAGAACAATGTGGAAGAACGTAATTATTAAAAATGCTATTACTACAGCAAAGGTATGAGTATAGAACAAACTCCAAGCGCCAAAACCCACAAACAATGGTTCGATAAGGGTCGCAATTGCCGGTTCACCAAGCCAGCCTAAGCCCAGGGAAGCTAGCGTAATACCGAGCTGACAGGCAGAAAGATAAGCGTCCAGATTCGAGGCGACATCAAGTGCGGTTTGCGCTCTCCACGAACCATTGTCCGCAAGCTCCGCCAAGCGCGTCTTACGCACTTTAACCAATGCAAATTCAGCAGCAACGAAAAGGCCATTAATTCCGACCAACAAGAAAGCAACTAAAACCTTTATAACACTCCCGAGCAGACCTTCGATGATTTTTCTCCTCCTTTTATTTGAACGAGTTCACTTTCCGAAGCCTTATATGAATATCCTTCCATATTATTATATGAATATCCTTCCATATTATTTGCAGTTTATTAAAAGATTATTATACATCATTCCATGCAAAAATGTTAGCGACCCGGAATATCTGCATGCCCATTGTTTCTGCCTAAATGTTTACGTCTTCCCGCAACTTGGGGAGCGGCGGTGATGATGGTAAAGTCCCGACCACAGATTTATTTGTGGCCGGGCTTTACTTTATCTATAGATTATAACAAAATAGAGGGGATAAAACCATGAAAATGTTAAGTAAATTTCCCAAGTTGGAAAAAATGACTAATTTTATTAATTTACAACGATCAATTTTTAGAGTACACTTATAGGGTACACTTTTTATTAAGTACCTGTTTTAAGACTAAGACTTCAAGCTAAAAAAATTACCACCCCGATAAAGGAAACGACACCAAACACTTGACCAGGAAGGTGAAATGATTGAGTTTAGCAGAACATGTTGACGACATTTTAAACCACGATGAATACAAGCAGTTGGCTTCATATACTCACCACAGGCCTTTTACAACCCTTGAGCACTCCCTCCGTGTCGCTCAAATTGCTTATAACTGGTCAATACGACTGGAAAGGACACTCCAGCTGGATACGTTTGCAGTCACCCGGGGCGCCCTCCTTCATGACTTTTTCCTATATGATTGGCATCACCTTAGACCCGACGGAGCAAGATGGCATGGTTTTCGCCATCCTCGTATTGCCTGCCAGAATGCGGAACGTTGTTTTGTCCTTAGCGAAAAGGAAAAGGACATAATTTTAAGTCATATGTGGCCGCTCACCGTCCGCATGCCCCGGAGCCGGGAAGCTTTTCTCGTTATGGTTGCTGATAAAATGGCATCAATCCAGGAATTTAGATTTAAATTCAAACGCAACCTCCCATCCTCTGAACGGTACACCACTCTCCGTCTGATAAAACATGAATAGAAAACTCACTTTCCGCCCTGATTAGTGACCTGACCAAAATAGTATGACATGCTATGTTTCCCAGCATGTCATTTCTTATTGTCAGCCATGTGATGAATGAATCTCCTCACACTTTGAAATTAGTGGAGGAAGAACAAAGTCAACGAAGTAGCGAACACTAACGAGGTCAACCTTTTTCAACTTCTCCAGAATGCCATGATATTTATCAACAAACGGAAAGTGATTGTGGAGTCTGATCTCGCCAATGCATTCCATTAGTGCATCTATATAATCTGCAGCTTGTAAGATTCGGCCCTCAAGTGTATCATCTTTTCCCTCAAATAAGATTTCCCTATAGGTTATTTTATAAGGTTCCTCCATATGAGCAAATAGACTCTCTTCCGCAACTTCTTTTTCGATAAGGCCTACCATATCCCGCATTTCTTTACTCTTGTGCTTTACGGTGCTAATAATATCTCCCGTAATCGCCTCAACCACATCATGGTTGAGGAGTTTTTTGAACAATCGACCCCAGTCCACTACATTGCTATGTTCTTCTTCAATAAGCCCTAGCATTTGACCCACCTGAGCTACAAAAAAGGAATGTTCACTCACCGTAGTTCTGGAATGCATAAACTCAGTTGCCCAACGCCCCATATTATTCAGCTTTCTAACAGCCAATAAATAAATATCCAACCCCTTGCTGGAACTCACTAAAATTCCCCCTCTAACTCTTGACCGCCCGCGTAATCCTTCAAGATCAGTGATTTTGCGCATATCCAGCCAAGTTTCGTGCGCACCGTTCAATATCTCCCAACTCTTCCTGAATAATCTGCCACAATACTTTGGGTTCAATATCCCAGTAAACATGGACGAGCCGATTACGAAACTGCACCATTTGTTTAAGGGCCAGCGCATCCTCTGTTAATAAGATTCTATTTTCCGCAAGTACCTTAAAAATATCCGCATAATCTTTCGGGGCTCGCAAACCTTGATCGGAAATAATGTGGTTTCCAATATTTATTAAGCAGGCGATGGCTAACTGCAAGCAACGTTCAGCGCTATGAAAATCTCTTTTGGACGCGGCAAACTCTTCCGCCGGGAGCGCTTGAATTTCTTGCAAAAAATCCAAATACTCTTTGATAAGCTCTAATTGCCGTTCGACCTTTGTGCGATTAACCAACTTATAATCCCCTTTCCGCCACACGCCGAAAATATGCTTCCTGATATTCTCTTAAACAAGGTTCAAAATCCCAATATCGAGACCGTGTTTGAGTTTCCAAATCTACCCTTAAGCTCTCATTGCGACTAATGAGCAGGACGCCTTCCTGTACGACAGCGTAACGCAAAGGTAGGGGCGCTTGATCCCAATCTACTAAATCTATGGCATCCGTTTCAAGACTATCCGCAATGATGGAACGAATATGTAATTGTTCCTTCCAGGTCATATCTTTATTATATTTAACTGCAAAATCCCAATCACTTAGAGGGGTCCCTTTTCCCTTTGCGCGTGATCCGAACCAATAAGCCAACTCAATCTCAGGAAAGGCTGCAACCACCACTTTGCATTTCTCCATTAATTTTTCCATTAACTTATCCATCACATCGCACCTCATTTTCCTCATTTCTTATCCTGCATTCAAACTTTACCCAAAATGTATCTGACACTCCGCACGACTAAAGTCGCCTTGGATATAATCAGCTTATAACCAAATATGGTATAATGGCAATCACTTATCCTCTGAATTATCTTATTCTACCATGATCACCGATAAAAAAGGCAAGAACACGGCATATAAATGCTGCTTCTTGCCTTCTCTTATCCTAGGAACTAGCGATTCCTAATCGCCGCTTGCGCTGCTGCCAAACGCGCAATAGGTACTCGGAATGGAGAGCAGGAGACATAATCCAGGCCGACTAAGTGGCAGAATTCCACTGAGTTCGGTTCTCCGCCGTGTTCTCCACAGATCCCTAAGGAAATGTTTGGATTTGTACTCCGGCCAAGCTTCACAGCCATGTCAATGAGCTTGCCAACCCCCTCGCGATCGAGGACGACAAAGGGATCTGTTTTCATAAGCTTCTTTTCCAGATAGACCGGGAGGAATTTGCCTTGAGCATCATCACGTGACAAGCCCATCGTCATTTGGGTGAGATCATTTGTCCCGAAGGAGAAAAAGTCTGATACTTTTCCGATCTCATCCGCCAGGAGAGCCGCACGTGGTACCTCGATCATATTCCCGACTTGATAGCGGATTTGGACATCTTGTTCGCGCATGACTAACTCTGCAGTGTCATCCACAAGCTTGCGCATCATCAGGAATTCTTCTTTCCCTATGATCAGTGGAATCATAACTTCCGGATGGATATCATACCCTTCTTTTATCAACCGGGCGCTGGCTTGGAAAATAGCCCGGGCTTGCATGACCGTGATTTCAGGATAGGACACTCCCAGACGACAACCACGGTGGCCGAGCATCGGGTTAAGTTCAGATAAGGCCCGCACCTTGCTGAGCAAGCTCTCTTTCTGATGTAAGGCAACGGGATCGTTATTCAGAATTCTAAGTTTCGTAATCTCCACAACCAGTTCCTCCGAATGCGGCAGGAACTCATGAAGCGGAGGATCCAGCAGGCGAATGGTCACAGGGAGTCCTTGCATAGACTTCAAAATACCATAGAAATCTTCTTCCTGCATGGGCAAGAGCTTTGCCAGGGCGGCTTCGCGTTCTTCGAGGGTTTGCGCAAGGATCATCTCTTGCACGATCGGAATCCGTTCAGGGTGCATAAACATATGCTCGGTCCGAGTTAACCCAATCCCTACCGCTCCGAAATTCCGTGCGTTAGTCGCTTCTGTTGGGCTATCGGCATTAGCCATCACCCGGAGTCGAGAAATTTCATCCGCCCAGCCCAGGAACTCTTTAAATTCTGTACTTAGTTGTGGATCTACCATAGGAACTTCTCCCTTGATAACCCGCCCGGTTGAGCCGTCGATGGAGATCATTGTTCCTTGGTGATACTCAACCCCTTCAATCTCAATTAAACCCAGAGCAACGTCAATTTTTAAGGCATCACACCCACAAACGGCCGGTTTACCCATATGACGAGAGACGACGGCTGCATGACTCGTCATACCGCCGCGGCTCGTTAGAATTCCCTGGGCTTTCAAAATACCTCGAATATCATCAGGTGTCGTTTCGGTACGAACCAGAATCACTTTCTCACCGGCATCCCCTAATCGTTCCGCTTCTTCCGCACTAAAAACTATTTTCCCAGAGGCAGCGCCAGGTGACGCAGGAAGCCCTTTCGCCAGAACTTCGTGCTTTATATTTGTATCCATACTGCGATGTAATAAGTGGTCTAATTGCTCTGGTTCGATCCTCATGACTGCTTCTTCTTTAGTAATAACGCCTTCATGGAAAAGCTCCGCGGCCACACGGATTGCGGCCGAGGCGGTTCGTTTACCATTTCGAGTTTGGAGTATATAAAGTTTTCCCCGCTCGATCGTAAATTCAATATCCTGCATATCACGATAATGGGACTCCAAGCGTGCTAAAATCTCTACAAACTGACTGTAGATCTCCGAATTTTCCTGGGCCAAGGTGGCAATCGGATTGGGGGTCCGGATCCCAGCCACCACATCTTCCCCTTGCGCATTCATCAGATATTCGCCGTAGAGAGCACGTTCCCCCGACGATGGGCTGCGGGTAAAAGCCACACCGGTTCCTGAGTCGACACCCATATTGCCAAAGACCATGACCTGAACATTCACGGCCGTTCCAATGTCATGGGGAATATTATTGATTTCACGATAAACATTCGCCCGGTCATTGTTCCACGAACGGAAAACTGCCAAAACTGAAAGTTCTAACTGGACTCTGGGCTCCATGGGAAACGGTCTGCCAATTTTACTTTCAATCATTTTCTTATATTCACTGACCATCCATTTGAGGCTCTCCGGGGAGAGCTCGGAGTCATAGCGGACACCTTGTTTCTCTTTGGCAATCTCCAAAATATGTTCGAAATCGGCATGTTCTACTTCTAAAACAACATTCCCAAACATTTGAACAAAGCGGCGGTAACAGTCCCAGGCAAAACGCTCGTTTTGCGTGTTCGCAGCCAAGACCTCCACTGTATCGTCATTTAATCCCAGGTTAAGAACCGTATCCATCATGCCGGGCATAGAGAACTTAGCTCCGGACCGAACAGAAAGGAGCAGCGGATTCACTTTATCCCCAAAGCGTTTACCCGTAGTTGCCTCAACATCCGCTAAAGTCGGCCAGACTTGATCCCAAAGACCCTCCGGGGGATTTTCGTTGTTGGTGTAATATTCATTGCATGCTTCCGTAGTAATGGTAAATCCTGGTGGTACCGGCAAGCCCAGATTGGTCATTTCACACAAATTGGCGCCTTTTCCCCCCAATAAATCTTTCATGGAAGCATTTCCTTCCCGGAACAAGTAAACGTACTTTTTATTCATTTCCATCCTCCTTAAACAATATTTCCAACACTATGCTTGCGATCTCTTCAACTGCTTTGCTCGTGACGTCAACGATTGGGCAACCAAGACGTTTCATGACACTCTGACCATACTTCAGTTCCTGGACTATGCGCTCCAGGTTAGCATAATCCGAGCCTGCGCCCAACCCTAAGGTTTTTAAGCGCTCAGTTCGAATTGAGTTGAGTAATTCAGGTTGTAATGTTAACCCGATTACTTTCTTCGGAGAAATACTAAACAGTTCTTCCGGCGGATTGACTTCTGGAACCAGCGGAATATTCGCGGCTTTGAGCCCTTTAAGGGCCAAGTACATACTGAGTGGAGTTTTCGAGGTCCGTGAGACGCCAATAAGTACAACATCGGCATAGAAAACCCCGCGGGAATCCTTGCCGTCGTCATATTTAACAGCAAATTCGACCGCCTCCATTTTACGAAAATACTGTTCATCCAGACGATGGATAATGTTTGGAATATGGGTGGGTTTCAGGCCGGTTTGGCTGGTCAGGGCGCCAATTAAAGGACCTAATATATCGACAGTTTTAAGCCCTTTCCCGATAGCTTTTTCCTCCAAATAATCCCGAAGATTTTGAAGTACCAAGGTATAAACCAGGATGGCCTGTTCGGCCGCGGCTTCTTCCATAATATCTTCCAGATGCAATTCATCCCGGACGTAGGGAACCCGACGAATCCGAGTCTTTACCCCAAGAAATTGTGCCACCGCCGCCCGGCTTACAAACTCAGCCGTCTCTCCGAGTGCATCTGAAATGATATAAATCACTGTATTTTGGGTCGTCACGCGTTCACACACCTCCGAATATTTCACTTCCAGGACCCCCCAACGAAGTCTCGATGTCCGACTTTCGTTAAACGAGTTCCCTCGAAGTCCAGCCTGACTTCAGACCTCAGCCTCTGACAATCTGACCCCCTGCTTCTGATCTCCGGCATCGGGCCTCGAACCTCGAACCTCGAACCTCGAACCTCGAACCTCGAACTTCGAACTTCGAAC
>JBAQLX010000229.1:0-2789 GCA_049302315.1 Desulfosporosinus sp. | reverse complement strand
CCCTCATTTCCGCCTTTGATGACAATAGACTGGCGAAAATAGTTTCTCGCCTCCGCAATATTGCCCATCTTAAGGCTCAGCTCCCCTACAAGCAGATAAAAATATTGATCTTGTGCGGCGGTAGTTTTTACTGTTATATCATTTAGGAGATTTAGGAACTACTCCAAGTCCTTCCTGGTAGCTGCTAATGACATTTCCACTTCTTGAACATCGTGGTATAACCAGGATAGTCTTAACCAAAGCTTGCCAAGTTTTTCAAAGTCCGGCGGGGGTATTTTTAATTGTTGAAACCAAAATAACGCTAAATAATAACCAGTAAATACCTGAGTTAACGACAGCTGTCCATTTGGACAGGGACCGAAGGTATCTTTTGCTTTACTCGATAACTCCTTGATTCGTTTACGTTCTCGATCTGAAATATTTGGGAAATCCGCACTAAAATTAGCATAGTAACAATGTGGACAGACCCATACAATGTACCATAAGATGTCGAAATCTGTATAAACATGTCGATAATCGTGTTCTACCTTCTTTAGCCTAAGCTTTGATGAGCGAATGAGTTTTACGTTGATTGTTTGGTCACAGACTGGACAAAGTATTTTCTTATCATATAAATATGCAGAATGATTTGATGGTGCCGCCTCATTATATTTTCCGATATGTTGTATCAAATTACTAAAGTCATCACCTTCCGGTGTGCTCTCGATCTTGTGTTCTTCTTTGATTTTAACAATTGTCGTCAGAGGACCTATGTCTGATGGTTGTGAATTATGGCATAGCTGATCCTTGTACTTAGCTAATTCAGTATTTTGCCTTCTTATGCGTTCACTTAAGCTCTTCATTATTCTCAAGGCGAGTGAGGGTTCCTGACAAATGACGCTTTCAAAGTTACTTTCATTAACTGCAACAGTCGTTGTCTCTTCAAGTGCCTGGACTGTGGCACTGCGGTGCAGGCCTTCCAATAGTGACATCTCCCCAAAGGTATCCCCTGACTTAAGCAGGGCAATCTCTAACTTATTGTCATTGGGAGCAGTAATAAGTACTCTAACACTACCGGATAAAATAATAAACATTTCCGACCCTGGGTCGCCTTCTTCAAAGATTATGTCTTGCGATCCAAACCTTCGGACTGAACACACTTTAACTAGCTTATTAATATCTAACAATTAGTTCACCCCTCTCAACAGGGTCTTCCGCCACTTAAAGATTCATTTACCTTATGCGGCTCTTTATAAATTAAATATACCTGGGCAAGGGTAATAATGTTATGTGTTTTGGAGCGTGCCAGGATGGGACTTACCAAGTTCACATTGATTGAAAGTTAGTTGCATTAGATTTCATGTAGCTGCAAATAATGTCCATAGAAGTAAATCTCCTGAACTGAAAAGAATTGCAAAGGGACTATTTTAGAGGAAAACAAGGTGAGTAATATTTCCCTTTTAAACTTACTAACTAAAGGAGTTAAGTCATTATGCCGTTACGGACTTTTTTGTTAAAAGGCAGTCTGATGTTATTAATCCCATTAATAGATTCAATATATTTACTCCTTAACCATAGCAACGAACATGTTTATATGCTTGTTACTGTATTTGATAAAAGTATTCCATTTAAACCGTTATTTATTGTACCGTATATTGCATGGTTCGGGTTAATTTTTGTAGCATTAATCTTGTTTATGTCACAAGATTTTAAGTTATATATATTTAGTATTATTTCAATTATTTTAGGCTTACTAATAAGCTTCATAATATTTTCTCTATTTCAGACTACAGTTCCAAGACCTGAGATTCTTGGCAATAATATTTCTTCTCAGCTTACCAGATTTATCTATACGGTAGATAACCCTTTTAATGCTTTTCCTAGTATACATGTTTTAACAAGTTGTATCATCTTCTTGGGATGTCAGCATACTAAAGGTCATTTTCCGAAGATTTCATTAGTTCTCCAAGGCGAAACTATTCTAGTAATCTTAGCGACATTATTCTTAAAACAACATACCCTTCTCGATGTATTAGGGGGACTGCTGCTTGGTGGAGGCTTATTTAAAGTAGTTAATTGGTTTGAAGGGGTATATTATTATGCGAGCAAGAAGCTTGTTTCTAAAGAGTTAAAAGTTAACCAAGATGCAAATGAGCATATTTTGGAGCTCAACAAAGTTTGAACATATATATCACTAGTTAACGTCTTTCTTATTTTTCCTACCAAAGTGATAAGCTTATGGTCGTCGCAATTAATGTTTCATTTGCTCCGACCTTGATTGTTGTACTGCTTATATATACTGACTTCGGTTACGAGAGTAGTTGATTGAGTTAAATTGGCGGAGAAGGTGGGATTCGAACCCACGTGCCCTTGCGGACAACCGCATTTCGAGTCGTTCGGTATGAGTGATCACGGGTGTTTTGTCGGTGCTTTTCGGTGTCGCTGGGATCGGGTAAAATGGCTCAACAGTGCGGGTTTGATGGCTGTGTTGCATGTGCTTAGTGGCTTCTGGCAAAATGCTAATAAAAGAATGTTTTCCGGATATTTGTTAGCAAGGTGTTAGCATTTATCCAAAATACTTCTTCTTTAAATCCGATAGGGCCTCCCTTGCATCCAAAAGCTGATTATCGGTAGTATTCTCTGCCTCGGCCTCCGTGATGGCTGCATCAATCTCGTGATTTTCTTTTATCCAATCGTAAGACTCCCACTTCTACAAGTGGGAGAGGTACACCTTATTCTGCTTCGGTGGGGGTTGACTCCGACTTCGCCGCTAAGAATTCCTTTTGGGACGTGCGGCTTCGGCGAAACCC
>JBAQLX010000228.1:0-2575 GCA_049302315.1 Desulfosporosinus sp. | reverse complement strand
CGAGATTAAGAGCGGACAGCCCGTCGAGAAAATCAACAAGGCTTTTCAGTCGATGGTGGAAAGCATTTATATTAAACTGAACTATATTAAGAAGTTTGTGTCTGTCAATAGTGACCTGTGGCAAATCCTTACGGAGGATGATCGCCAAATTAAACTGGTCGAAGACGACTCCAATCAATTGGCCATGGACGAACTTAATAATTATCTCGGCAGAAACCATGAACGAAACGTCCGAGTATCCATGAAAATGCTGCTTGACTACTTCAAGGCAGCACCCTATGGCTGGAAAGAAATCGACATCGCTGCCCAAGTGGCTGCATTATTCAAGCTACAAGAGATCAAGCTGCAGTATGGTGCAGAATATCTAGATCTAACGGACAGAGAAATCCCCAATTACCTAACCAAGAAAACAGAAGTAGAAAAATTAGTGATTATTACCAGGATACAAGTTTCCCCGGAACTCCTGCGCAAGGCTAGAAATATTGGACGAAATGTCTTTGACCACAGCGCCCTGCCCCAGGACGAAGATAACCTGATGAAGGGCTTGAAAGACTTGATGGTCAGGGAAATTGCGGAAATCAACGGAACGATCAGCCGTTATCAGCATGGCAAGTACCCAGGAAAAGATGCCCTAGAGGCTTGCCTTACGGTCTTAAAGAAACTCTCTGCTCCAAAAGTTGCCGAAGAATTCTATACCTCCTTAGTCGATGCCGAAGATGAACTTAGCCTTGTGAGCCAAGAGGTTAAAAAAGTTAAAAGCTTCTTTAAGAACCAACTCCCCCATTTTGCAAAGGCCGTTAAAATGCTGGAGATCTACCAAGACAATGAGACCTATGTCCTGGACAAAGAAATTACTGAAACAGTCAACAAAGTGCAGAATATCGTGGAGAATCCTAACCCCTATGCGGAGATTATTCAATTACCGGCTTTAGTAGCTAAGTTTAATGACCGTTTTGTCCAATTACTCCAGGAAAAATGCCAGCCGATCAAAGTCCAAATTCAGGCGGACTATGCCCAAGTGAAGGATGAATTACGTCAATTTGAGTTAGACAGCAGTTTTCAAAAGCGGATCAAAAAGCCCTTTGAGGATTTGCTCGAAAGAATAGATACAGTCAATAACTTCTATAAAGCAATAGCGATGAAGACGGAAAGTGAAATCTTGAAGTTAAGGTCCTTTGAAACGATCGCAGAGGCGACCAAACCGATAGATCCTCCACCAATTCCAGATCCACAGCCGGACCCTGATCATGGAACTCCACCCTCAGCCATACCCGTCGTGGAACTGCCGCCTCGATATACTCAACACCTCGTTATCGCTGATTTGTTTAGATCTGCTCCGCTGATGACCACCGAAGCAGAGGTGGACGCTTTAACGAGTGATCTTGGAAATAAACTGAAGAGCTATATTCGAGACAACAAAAATGTCAGGCTTGTATAGTGGGAGGAAAAACCTTGAATAAATCAGCTATAAAAAACTTTGCCGTCAGTGCTCGCAAGAAGCTGATCGAGCAAGTCAAGCAAAAGGCTTTTCAAATAGGGATTACGGCCAAGAGTATCACAGAGTTAAATCAAGAAGCAGGTCATATCATCCTGAACAATATCCCTCAGGAAAAAGGCTTTAAGTTGCAACGGGATAAGCTGATCCAGGAGATCGAGCAAAAAGGCTATGACCAAGTCATGGAAGAGGTTGCCTACACTTGGTTTAACCGCTTGATTGCTTTGCGTTTCATGGAGGTCAACGACTATCTGCCCACCGGAGTGAGGGTCTTATCCTCTCTCGACCCGAACAGAGCGGAACCGGATATCATCAGGGAAGCCTTGAACGTCGACTTGGCAGTAGAGCGAAACGTGATCTATGATTTTCAAGATAGGAACGACTCTGAGGGATTGTATAAGTATTTACTCATCCGCCAATGCAATGACATAAATACGATTTTACCGTTTATGTTTGAGACGATCTCTGATTATACTGAACTGCTCTTCCCCGGCAATCTGCTGCAGGAGGGATCGGTCATCCGAGATCTGGTGAATTCCATTCCTGAGGAAGACTGGAAAGAAGTCGAGATCATCGGGTGGCTGTACCAGTATTATATTTCTGAGAAGAAAGATGAAGTTTTTGCCGATTTAAAGAAGAATATTAAAATCACTAAAGAAAACATCCCGGCAGCCACCCAACTCTTTACCCCGAAGTGGATTGTTCAATATATGGTGGAAAACTCTTTGGGTAGATTATGGCTGGAATCCCACCCCAACGAGGAACTGAAAGCTCAGTGGAAGTATTACCTTGAAGAAGCGGAACAGGAACCTGAAGTTCAAAAACAACTGGAAGCATTGAAGAATCCGAACCTCAACCCCTTAGACATTAAAATTCTGGACCCTTGTTGTGGCTCAGGGCATATTCTTGTCTATGCCTTTGAGGTGCTGTATGAAATCTATAGAAGTTACGGCTATATGGAAGAGGACATCCCCAAGTTAATCTTGGAGAATAATATCTATGGTTTAGATATAGATGACCGTGCCGCTCAACTGGCATCCTTTGCCGTCATGATGAAGGCGAGGAGCAAGAACCGAGGGG
>JBAQLX010000227.1:0-8045 GCA_049302315.1 Desulfosporosinus sp. | reverse complement strand
GATTAATCAGCTCATAATCCGCAACATCCGCCGGGAAGTCCAGTAAAACAGCAGGTTTTTCCCCTCTGGCGATTAAGTCCCTATCCAGTTCAAACTGTTTCCGGGAAGCAACAACGTACTCCCCCGCTTTATAATCCTTGAGGTTAAACATCCTGTGCAAGGAATAGGGCACGATTAATTTTACAGATTAATTCACCACATCCTAAATTCGGCATTATTCAGTAAATTCCTGCCAAAAACTGTTTTGTTTTACTTTTCCTTTTAATCAAATTTTAATTTTCTGCAAATTTTCCTTGAAGTTTATCTTGTTAGAATACACACATAATCAATTGTACGAATTAAAGGAGGAACATCATATGGCTACCTTGGAACAAGTGGAAAAATTACGTGCCATGGCAAATATCAGCTACGACGAGGCAAAGACGGCCCTTGATGCAACAAATGGGGATTTGCTGGAAGCCATCATCTATCTGGAAAAACAGGGAAAGGTGAACGCACCGGTCGGAGGCGGTTACTACAGCAGCGAAAAGACGGAAGAAGCATACGCCATACCCGGCGATGGGAAGGGGTGGGAAAAGCGCCATCGGCATGGTCACTGCAAAGAAAACTTTTGTTCGCATCTGAAAAAATTTGGCGAATTTTGCTTAAGGATGATCCGCAAGGGCAACGCCAATTCCTTCGAAGTTTTCAAAGGCGAGGAAAGCAAAGCCTCTATCCCGGTCACTGCCCTTGCTTTACTGCTCATATTCGCCTTCTGGGTAATCATTCCCCTGATCATTGTCGGCCTGTTCTTTGGTTTTCGCTATCGCTTTAAGGGAACTGATTTTTCCGGCAACACTGTCAATGACGCGATGAATCGCGCGGCGGACGCAGCCATCAACCTTAAGAATTCCATTAACAAATAAAGCCAAAGAGGTGCTGTGCTATAACTTATAATTATTTCAAAGTTATGGTGTGCTATCCCAAATAAGAGCAAATCTACGCCTTAAAGTGGTGAGCAATCTCCAATAATATTATTAATTCCCAAGTGAACTCGTTCAACTAAAGTTGAACATCGAGTCTTCGGTGGGGGAGTCTACCCCCACCGAAGCAGAATAAGGTGTACCTCTCCCACTTGTAGAAGTGGGAGTCTTACGATTGGATAAAAAGGGAGCTTCATCCTTTATAAAGTTAAAGCTCCCTTTTTGAATGCATTCTACAATGAACTACAAAATACCATTGCATAAATTAACTCTATCTTTGACGACTGTATCTCCATCATCAATATCATCAAAAATCTCGCGTAGTATTCTGGTAAGGTAATCCGCCAGAATCTTTAGAAGACTCAGCCGAATCCAGCGGCTGAGTGTCTTTTATGACTAGCTCTTGTTCATCCCCATCTGAAGGATTCGCTGGAATCGCTCCAACAAAGCTCATCCGCCAAGGGCTACGAGACTTTGTTGCATGTCAGGTAATGGTATAGAAAATATTAAGATTCTTTAGGACTTTTCGTTCTAATAAATAATATAACAGAAAGGATGATTAATAATATTCCAATTGCTAAGAAACTCCAGAGATAGAATGGAATTTGTCCATAAGGAACTTTATCATTTATTTCAAAGCCATAAAAATAAAGACCCATCCCATCTCCATCCCTCACTTCATTATAAAATCTATTATAAAGATCCAGTGCTTTTGTAAAAAAAGGTATAGTAATCAAAAACAAAATTATTGCAGTAAATCTTAATCTACTCACAAAATCCCACCTCTACAGAATACTTTATACATTCCCAATAAACTATTTGCTTGCTCACTTCTTCAGTCCTTTATTAATGCTGCATACGATATTATGACACCATATTCTACCTCATTATCAGACTTCCTTCTTCATCGGTAATACTATGTTATTGGAAGCAAAAAGAGAAGGTGGTATAATATGGGTAGCGATTTTGTTAACAATCTGCCTGAGAAAGGAAGTGTCGAACTCATGGCAGTGCCCATAACTTCAACTCCTGTATTAAAAGGAAAAGATTTAGTGGACTTGGTAGAGGAATTAAAAAAACCTGATACGAATAAGGATCGCAGAAAGAAAGCTTTAAAGGCCCTCCAGACTATTTCGAAAGGGTAATATTTGTATGTTCTATCGGGAAAACGAATTTGATGATATCCTTTGATCGTTATATTCATAGAACGCTTCTGCGTCTGAACAATCCTTGGAATATAGTAAGATTTTCTCAATACATTCCAGTAGGTTGAGAAGATACATGAGGTCGTTCCTAATGCATGGTAACATATATGATCTCCTTTTTTGCTCGATGGAGTACTATTGGATTAGCATACTTAGCTATGACAATATCGATACGTTTATTTGTAAACAATTGCAGCTCATTTCTTAGTTCTGAAAGCAACCGATAATCAACGTTATCTTCAATGAGGATATCAATGTCATTCGATAACTCTCCCCTAGCAGTAGATCCAAATACCCCTATTTTACTCAAGCCGAATTTGTTAAATAAATTGTTACTAACCATAATGTCCTCCAACTGAGAGACTTGATTAGTTTGCTCAAGCATCATTATCGCCTTCTTCATCTGTAATATACTCATAGTTAAATTTTACCACACAAACTCGAATAATACTATCACCGACCTTCTGGTCTGCCGTCCGTACCATGTTTCAGACGGAAGGGACAGACTCTCGTAGCACTTGGCGAATGAGCTTTGTTGGAGCGATTCCATCAAAGCCTTCAGCTGCCTGGTCGCTTGAGAAACATGAATTAGGACTTTGATTACCTCTACTCTTCTAGATCACCGTTTCTTCTGCGTTGAAATATAATAAACCAAGGGTTTGTTATGTCCGTCAAAATAACCATTTAGCAAGTGCATTATGCAGGGGATATTTGTTGGAATACTCAGGAAAATCAAATCAAACTTGGTTCATGGAATTTTAATGCGATCCGCTTGGGGGATATAGACCTTTATCAAGATTTCATTCAAAATTCTGAGCACCCCACCACCTTGTGGTCATCAAATTTTGCCTATTTATGGTCTATCTCCCAGTCCCGTTTTAAAACATTATTATGGCGTATCACAGACGACATGCTGGTGACCTTTGTCCACACCAACAACAATTGTCTCTATCTCATGTGTTTGCCCTATGGTAAAGGAACCCCGGAAAAAGTAGTGAACGTGGTATATCAGTGTATGAAATACTGCGCACAATGGAATGCACCCAACTCCTGTGAAACTAAGCTGCGCATGATCAACGATTCTCAGCGGTTTTTTTTGGAACAGAAACCTAGCTTTAATCAGTTGTTTGAGTTCAGCAGACCGTTGGGCTATGAATGTCATTATGGGGTGCAAAATCTACTAAATCTTCAAGGGCAAGAATTCCAGAGAGTGCGGGGTCGGGTCAACAAATTTAAGAAAGATTATCCTCAGACCAGAGTAGGAAATTATTTACCCAGCGACTATAATGATTTGATGCTTCTTAACGATGAATGGGAAAAAACAACAGGACAAAAATATAAACACATTTTTGACACTGTTTACTATCCAGAAATTCTCAAGCACCATGACCAATTGCAGCAGCTTGTACTACTTGTTGAAATAGACAGCAGGATAGTAGGTATGATTAGTGGCGGAGTACTGCCAAACGGACAGTCATGGGCTTGTCTGTGCAAGGCCTTGATCGAATTTGATGGTTTGTCGGAATTTCTCGTCATAGAATTAGTTCGTGCCATCCACAGCATCAATCCAGCAGTAGAAACAATGAATGATGGCGGCAATCTAACTAAGGGGTTAAAGGCTTTCAAAGAAAAATTCCGACCTGTTCTCAGCCTCAGAAGATATAGAGTGCTTCTAAAATAGAACTAAACTTTGGTCATTTGAATTATTGCTTTAAATAAATCTCCATCAATTTCGATATGGAAACTCCCTTTTTGAAGTTCGATCAGGCTTTTGGCAATCGATCATGTCAATATATACTCTTGACCCTTCAATGGCATATTTAAGGATATTTGCTAACAAGTTTTCGACTGCTCTCCATAATAACTTGCCGTCAGCTTGGACATATACTTTATCTTGCGGCTGCTTATGCTTGAATTCTAACTTGCGCTCTTGCAGTTTATCATCAAGTTAAAATTCAACGAGGATAAGGAATCTTTTGATCTTTTCTTCCTTGATAACTATATGAAAGAAATGACCGGACTGGAAACGGCTTTATATATTCGGCGCGACAATACTGCTTGCCATATTGTTTTTGCCTTGGCCGCCTTCCGGTCTCGACGGCGGCGGTAAGGGACTCGATTCAATACGCGGAATAAGGTTCTCTTAATTCCGGACCATACTTTTCCAGCAGCTCTATCTCGCTAAAATTTTTGCCCTCATTTTTGCTTCCAACAATAGTAGAAAATCCAGCACGGGAATATCTCCATTTTCTTTTTTATAATATTCCACTTGCCAATCCATGATACACCCCTATTCCTAGTATATGCTCAATCTCACAATTATGTTATCATATATGATAATGCGCATCAAGGACTTGGAATACATTAACTATAGGAAAACCACATATTGGCACCTTTGGCAAAACGGTTTGCGAGAAAACAATCGGTACCTAACACCTGCAATTCTCAAGAAATCCTCCTAAATATCTTTGCTATAGCCCTTAATCTTTTATTCATTCATGCCTATAATCAACAACTTTATATCATTTACTTAGGCTTTCGCATAAACGTCCCGCCGGTTCCCACCGCGCCCTAACCGCATGCATCATCCAAGTGGCGGGAAAACCGTGTTGTAAAGTCGCGCGCCCCCAGATTCAGAGGCCGACAGGACGTCGGCCCCTCAAATTACCCAAAATCATACTTTATCAAGGATTTCATTTATCACATTGGATAATGAAGGTGATGGATTCTTTTTCTGTCCAAAATCCCATCCTTTATATACAGTGAAAACACTTTCCGGGATAAAATCACCCTCTTGGGTCTTCTTCCTCTTGATAATATCTATCATTTCCTTGAATTCTTGGGTTCCCTTAGCATACTCAAAATTTACCAAAACGCGAACAACATGAAGGATATCAAACCAATGAGTAGGATATTTTAACTTTCTAAAGTTCTTTCCCATTCCAAACATATAGATTTTCCGTTCGTTACTTATACGCCAATGATAAAGCATTGCATTAATACCGTTTTTGACAAACTGCTCATTATGATACTCTGGTAGAAGTGAGAAAACCTTTAAAGCATACAGGGTGGCTAATGGACAATGATCTTCTTTCCTGCCAGGCCCCCGGAATTTCTCAAACGAGCTTTTGCACCGCCAACCATTTTCATCGCTAAGACTAATTAAATAGTTAATAGCTTTAATTACTCGGTCATCTTTCTTATATCCCATCTTGATGAGGAAATAAAGAAGCAATGGAAAATCACATATCATCCAGCCTGATTCCGGTAATCCTGTTCCCCCATAATTCGTTGATATTTGCAGTTGAGATAAAAAAGCGCCTTCTTGACTTTGATTAGACAATATCATCTCAGCTATTTGCTTCATACCTTCGTCCTTATTATCATAACCTGCATCCAGCAGTAACCCGATTTTATGTAAAAAGTGACTAATATCATTATGCCTTGAAATCGGTTCACCCTCATAAGTTAGACAGGAATTATATATCTCTTTAATCTTATCACTTTGAAGATCCAAAAAATCACCTTCTTTCTTTTAGTTCTTCGAAGCTTTCTCCTGGATTTATCCGCCACACGATGTGGCGGCGTTCTTGCGCGCGATTTTATATAACGTCCAGGTTTTCCCGACGCGCCCCAACCATATGCATCATCCTCCAAGTGGCGGGAAAACCGTGTTGTATCTGCTGTGGGCCCCTCGTTATAATATCCATGCTGAGATGATTGGGCTGTTTATCCAATTTCCCAATACATTAAAGAACCAAATTGTGAATCCTCCGCCACTTAAGTAACCTTTTTTTGATTTGACAGCTGTTGCCCAGCTATTATCCAATGAAACAGAAGACTGTAGAAAATGAACCTTTAGATTTGAAAAACGGAGATAGAGAACATCTCCCTCATTGTTAGCCTTTTCTTGGATCAATTCTGGGGAAAGCACGATGAAATTAACACCAGGTATTTTAGGAATTGTCTCAGGATCAATATTTTCTAAAGAAAGTGTAATACTATCTTCCTTATTGAGAAGCTCGTAATCTGGTAACTTTTTCTCAACAAGAGCAATTTCCAAGGTGCGCTTTACAATCATTTTCCGAGAGTTATTAGTAATATTAGGCCAAGCAGTAAGTATAGTTATGGCAAGAACTAACATAATGCCCAAAATGAACTTCCTTTTCCTGCTCACTTAACGACAACCTCCTATCAAGCCAAAAACGATGAGGAAACAAGTGTATTTGAAATAATGTCAGCCGCCGTGGCTTTTCCTCCAGGAAGAACGTGATTCGTTACCTCCTCACGTATTGGATAAGCATAAATGTTCTAAATATTCTTATCTTTTTTTTCTAATAACTCTATAATGCGATCCAGTTTTTTCGATGTCTCTTCCTCTTTTTTTCTTTTACTAGATGCAAACTTAACCAATGATATTACTCCGTAGATAAACACCACTAAAAAAATAAGCGAAATAATCTGTGCTAAAATAGTAAAATCAAATACGGTTTCCATCAAACCCCTCCTATTGACTTAATATAACACCCAACAGGATTACATTAGCAATTAATCCGCGCATGGAGGCGCGACCAATATCACATTGCGTACATAAAGGATTATTCAAAGTAGCTTAATTATCTCATAACCTCCTTGCGAAGTAAGGGGAATTGTGTCACAATTAACATAATCTTACTTATCATCCGTTGCTCTTCCGTCTCCAAATACAGGTATTACGTCTCCTAAATATGTTGGTTCAGGTTTGATAATTTTGGCCCCTATGAAATCTTTGTTTCTTGCGGCTATTTCTCTTACTTTATAAAATTTCATAGCTGGTCCATAATCATGTTTGTCGGAGGCAATCCCATACGCTTCGAGTCCCATCTCCCGAGCCAGGAAAACGGCCCGCATGAGATGGTATTCCTGAGTTACAATAATAACCCTTTGAACTTTGAAAATATCCCGAGCCCTATATACGCTCTCATAAGTACTAAAACCCGCGTGGTCCATGAAGACGTCTTGGCTTGGTACACCCTTGTCCCTCAAAAAGCTCTTCATAGCATTAACTTCATCATAATTTTTCCGCCCATGGTCCCCGCTTACTAATATCTTTGGCGCCTTGTTTTCTTTGTAAAGTTCATATCCTTCACTCAAACGATCATTTAACATGGACGAAGTCGTTCCATCTGGAAAGACATAAGCCCCTAAGACGAGGATAGCATCAGCAGCCGGAACATCATTAATATTAAGTATATATTTTGTTCCGACTCGCTCGACATACCCGTCAACGGTAAGGGCAGCGCATCCCGATAAAATCATAATGACCGCCAAGATAGCAAAAATATGCTTTAACTGTCCTCTTAATTTAACTTTTCTCACGTAACATCTTCCCCTTATCTTCGTTTTGTCGCAGTCACGGCAGACGTGCCGGTTACCCGGCGCAACCCGCACAAATCCCAGCATGCGGAAGATTAGCATACATAAGCTCTATTCTTTTAAGTGTGTTTTTCATGTGTTTACCTCAAAATAGAAATTATGTTGTGTCCTTTGCAAGCAGTTCCATATGATGCTAACGAGAGGAAACTAATGTTACCAGTACAATTTCTGGTCTATTATAAAACCTTATTGGTAAAACGCTTTCTCCTAATCCGCCATTTATAATCATTTTCGTAGAACCGGAAGTAAATTGGCCATAATCTAATTCAGGAAAAAGTCCTTGCCCTGGTACTATTACTGCACCAACTAATGGAAGCCTAACTTGTCCGCCATGAGTATGGCCCACTAAAACTAAATCGATATTGGCTTTAACAGCTTTAGAAAATATATTAGGAGCATGTGCTAGTAAAACCTTAGGTACAGAATCCGTGACACCTGTAAGTTCCTTATATAACTCCTGCAT
>JBAQLX010000226.1:0-2546 GCA_049302315.1 Desulfosporosinus sp. | reverse complement strand
TCTATCAATTCAATGGCCGGATAGGCATTAAGTGCTCTTCGGATCCCACTGCCAAGTCCCCGATAGGGTAATATTCTGGTGGCAAATGATGCTAAAATGGGATTACGGATATTGGAGATGCCTTTCTTAATATTCTCTACCGAGAGATGGTTGGGGAGATGCCCTGGGCTGATAATTTCGATTCGGTCCGAAAAGATGAAAATTCGGATAGGAGCAGAAATGAGGTAGTCTCTGTGAATTAAGGCGTTTACCAATAGTTCTTCAAACACGATTTTCGGAATCTCCGGTTCCCCTAGCGAATTGACAGCTTGCTGATGTTGAATATAGGCAATATTACGCAGCATAAAGTTGAGAGTAGACTGAAAAAGATCGGACATTTTTCCTTTTAGATCTGCACTTTCAATGTAATGAGAGACATCTATAGCTTGACACGGGTAGGAAACGGCCTTGACGATAAAAACTGGGAGCTTATAATTAGGCGCCTTGGCAAAAAGTAAAGCTGCGGCAAGGTTTAGTTTACCGTCATTTGCCAAGCTCATGTTTTCTAAAAGTTGAGACAGAGTAACTTTTTGATTTTCCCACGGTTCGCCATATTCTTTTTTAAAAAATTCTTGAAAATATTCCAGATCAAGATCAGAGGGAGTTGTACCGCTGATGGGCACTTCGTCACCATGGAGCAGACCAGAAGTCTGAAACATTCGTTGAATTTCTTCCCTAGAAGTGACTTTGCGTTTATCGGCGCCGTTTTTTACCCAGAAGGCCCCTGTATTATCCTGATAAGGCTTATTGAACCCTGGCTCAATGGTTACTATGAGTACTATCCCTTCGGTTAACGCTATGTTGTCAGTGGCAGGATTAATGGGTGGATGAACATTATGAGATGCCGCATTGGAGATGATCTGATTGATCCGACCAACATCTTCGCGAGTTAACCCTGCAATACTTCCGTTGTTATTAATTCCTATGAATATTTGTCCGCCGCCTGAATTACTGAAAGCCACCATCTCAGCTGCTAAAGAGTTAGCTTTGGTGACATCTGCTTTGAACTGATGTTTGCTGTCTTCATCTTTAGCAATTATTTTTATAAGCTCTTCGCCATCCATGGATAATACACTCCTCTCGGACAAAGGTTATCACACTAGCGCCAAATATCCCCAATTTTGTATACCTATCATAGCATGCTCTAGCGACATTCTCAAGCGTTAACAGGTAAGCTAAAAACGGCAACCAATTCTGCTGCTAACTTATTGCCTGCAACATGATATAAAGTTTATGTTGTTAATGAAGATAGGGGGGTAGTCGGTTAGTGCCAGTTGTATTATAATTATGCATAAGGATGAATTTCTTGCATAGTGGAGGTAATTGTGGAGCTACCATTAGTATCAGGACTGGCCTACCCAAACACATATAGGGAGTTCGTGGAACTGTTTCCCGATAATGCTACGTGCGCGTCCTTTTTGGTACGGTTGCGTTGGCCTGAAGGATTTATTTGTTCGGTCTGTAAAGCGGTCACGGTAGCATGGAACGAAAGCCGGAACCGCTTTGAGTGTCCAATCTGCCATCACCAAACGTATTTAACTGCAGGAACGATTTTCGATAAGACTCGAACACCCCTAACGACTTGGTTTGAAGCTGCCTGGCACCTGACCACGGCCAAAAATGGCATGTCGGCCAAAACTTTAGAACGCACTCTTGGTATTAGTTATCGAACGGCGTGGATGATGCTGCAGCGTTTTCGGGTGGCGATGGTGAATAAGGAACGTAAACAGTTATCAGGCGAGGTGGAGATAGACGAGACTTTGGTCGGTGGCGTCCAACATGGCGGTAAACGTGGCCGTGGTAGCACTAAAAGTGTTGTGGTGATTGCTGTGGAGATCAAACGACCCAAGGGCTTTGGTCGGATGCGGATGCGTCATATTCCAGACGCCTCTGGTGCCAGTCTAATACCATTCGTGTGTGATGTGGTTGCTCCAGGATCAGTGGTATCGACCGATGGATGGAAAGGATATAACGGATTGTCCGATCACAGATACATATGGAAACCAACCGTACTGTCGTCGTCTGGCGATCCTGCCCATGTCTCCATGCTTGGCGTTCATCGGGTTGCAAGCTTACTTGATCGATGGATACTCGGCACCCACCAGGGCTCAGTAGTTCCCGATCACTTGCAATCTTACTTGGAAGAGTTTACTTTTCGGTTCAACCGTCGAACATCTCGAAGTCGCGGTCTTGTTTTTCAAAGACTCCTTGAGCAGGCGGTTGTGACTAGTCCGGTAATAGAGTCCGATGTAATATGTGGCTATGACTGGCGGAGTACCATTACATTTAGGTGAAAATCTCATATTTTGTTAAATGATCTCAGCTAGGAGTTAAAATGTATAATTATACATTTTAACAACGAACTGGCACTAACCGACTACCCCCTATGAAGATAATGCCTTCCCTCAACTGACACTCCGCACGACTAAAGTCGGCGGGTTCTTAAGTACGAAGACTTCCGATATACTCTCGCCGGTAGGCATAATATTCCATCTACAGGGTACAAC